>NZ_JAVRCA010000039.1:73325-77866 GCF_034530995.1 Nostoc sp. DedQUE04
ATGAGTATTCTCGCGCCTCTGCCCTAAGTAGTTTGGCACAGATATTGCCTCCTGAGTTGTTAAGTGAGGCTCTGGCTGCTGCTAGGGAGATTCAGGATGAGTATTCTCGCGCCTCTGCCCTAAGTAGTTTGGCACAGATATTGCCTCCTGATTTGTTAAGTGAGGCTTTGGCTGTTGCTAGAGAGATTCAGGATGAGAGATGTCGCGCCGATGCCCTAAGTAGTTTGGCTGATAAACTTTCACAAATACAAAAAACTCGACTTTTTGATCGCTGGCGAGATACCGTTCATGTCTTATCTCTCCGTACTCGCCCAAATTTACTTAGCGATATAAACGCATTAACTCCTGTGATATTTACTTTAGGTGGTCAACAAGCAGTAAAAGATACAGCTTCTGCCATCTCTGATGTGTCACGATGGTGGAGCTAAAGAACAACATCTTGAGTGAGAGATCGCATTCCACGTATGAGCCATTACGTGTAATTAGTGACTATACATATTGATATAACGTGATCGCTTTTCTGGCATTGAGCCGACAATCGTGGAATTTGGGTTTAGATGGTACAGGGCGTAGATCGAAGGTTCGGATACTGTTGGCGAATTCATGTAAACCGCAATTTCTGGTGTGAGCAGCTATGACATTTCAAAGCTTTGAGGATAGCGATCGCATTTCGCCAACAGAGTCCGGTAATGCCTTATCTGCCGCCGCTGACTTTTGTGTGTAAATGAAGATACAATAATTGGCTGCCCACAATAAAAACCCATGTTGAGCCAAACACGACGCGCGTTGGAAGACTTCGATAATCAACACGATTTTGAGCGTATGGCCGCCGACATTTTGAATGCACTTGGCTACTCGAACGTTGAGCCTATGGCACCTGGTGGTGGTGCAGACGGTGGACAAGACATCAAGTTTCGGGAAGGGGATAGTCCCGGCATTGCATTTGTGACATTGGAAAAGAATATACGAAGCAAGTTTAAACGTGATCTGGCGAAGCAGAACGACAGCGAGGGTGTTATTGGCCTATTCTGCAATGTGGACGTTAGTCCCACCATAAAACTGAGCTTTGCGAAGGAAGCAATCAACAAGGGATATAGACTCGAAGTGTTCGATTTAGAACGTCTCAGGAGTCTGCTCGATAGCAGCTTGAGGGATGTGCGTCGGCGATATCTTAAGATAGACGATGAAGTTGCCGCCCAACTGCGGTCAGAAGTTCGTAAGCTTCTGCGGTTTCCTGCTGCAATACCAGATGTGTCAGTCCCCCCAGCACTGATCGAGATAATGTTAGTGGACAAGCTTCCCTGTAGACTGTTTGATCTGCTTATCCGCTATGAGGAGAAAGATATCGTTGAGGTTCCTGAAATCGGTGGCACTCTTCACAATTACTTGACAGCCTACTATCAGTTTCGGCAGAAAGCTCTACAAATTGAAGATCAATTGGTGTCAAGAATAGGCGAGATGGTGATCTGCCGCTTCAGGGAAGCTTGGGAGATTTATTACAAATATGTGATGATAAGATTTGGCGGTAACTCCAAAGAGGATGTAATTGCCGGGGGCAACTTCCTCAACTACAGTATCACCTGGGATGACGCTGAACGAGTATTTATTTCACTTTCCAGCGGCGAAGCAGTAGCTTCGATGGTTTCTGATCTTTTTCTCCTGCACAAGGATCTTGTTCAAAGGTTGTATACCCTAAGTGCTAGGGACAGCTAACCCTTTCTTAACACACCCCGCCCTGCCTACCTGTAGCGAACTGCAAACATCGGGAGATAAAACTGCAAACAAGCCGATTTTGAAACCACATTAACTGCAAATAAGAGGGGTCTCAAAAATGGCTTGTTTGCAGTTCGCTACACTTAAGAGTACCGTACAAATAATGATCGTGTTCACTAGACCAGTCCTCAGATGCCTCAACAGTTCCTACCATTGCCTCCAGCACATCCCAAGCATCACCATTGGGTGATGGGGATTTCAATTCTTGAATTGTAATGACATAACGCGTGTTCGGTGTCAAATCCAAGGGCGCATCTGGGTGCAAAACATTTCCATCAAATACAACCGTTACCATCTTGTTCATAAAAACCTTTGGAATGTTCCTTAGAGCTTATGCTGAAATATTTTCTAGATTCTTTATTCTAGTTTCTAGATTCAATAGTGCTGACTGCAAATTCTCCTCTGAATCAATCTCTTCCCAGTTTACGGGCATTGCCTTGAACAATTCCAAAGCAGCTTGCACCCAAACTTCCTTCGGTACTTTAGCACCATGCTTGCGCTTGCCTTTTTTTAGTAGATCGTTGAGCCAGTCGTTCAGTTCGATTGGTAGGCGCAGCCCCTTAAAGTAGACATCCCATACAAAAAAAGCAGCTTATTATCGAATAAAGCATGAATCTGGTGATGGCAAGCAGAACAGATGTTTGCTGTTGGGCCTGGGTCTTGTTTTTTGCGTTTGGTATTTTGTCGCGGAACTAAGTGATGGACAGTTAAATTCTCCATCTCTCTATGGCATAGTTCACATTGCTCTTGTTGGTTTTTAGACACCTGATTTTACAAAAAAACCCTATCTTTATCTCATAGGATAGCTATTACTCAATACATTCTGCACGCGATCGCCTTTTTCCTTGCTTGAAACTGGAATTGGAGGGCGTAGTTTACCGCCGTGCATCGCCTCCCTCCAATCACCTCACCACCCTTAATCATCGACACTAAAAAGCGCCCCCCTTTTGAGGAGAGCGCTTTTGATTCTATTTAATTTTTAGTTGACTTGGATAACAATTAACCGTTGATGGAAGGAGCGGTGAGAGCCACAGGAGCAGCCTCAGCACTAGCCAAATCCAGAGGGAAGTTGTGAGCATTACGCTCGTGCATAACTTCCATACCCAGGTTAGCGCGGTTGATTACATCCGCCCAAGTTGAAATCACACGACCTTCAGAGTCAATGATTGACTGGTTGAAGTTGAAACCGTTCAAGTTGAACGCCATTGTGCTTACACCCAAGGCGGTGAACCAGATTCCGATTACAGGCCATGCTGCGAGGAAGAAGTGCAGCGAACGGCTGTTGTTGAAGGAAGCGTATTGGAAGATTAACCGACCGAAGTAGCCGTGAGCCGCAACGATGTTGTAGGTTTCTTCTTCTTGACCGAACTTGTAACCGTAGTTTTGAGATTCGGTTTCGGTGGTTTCACGAACCAAGGAGGAAGTTACCAAAGATCCGTGCATTGCAGAGAACAAACTTCCGCCGAATACACCAGCTACACCTAATTGGTGGAAGGGGTGCATCAAGATGTTGTGTTCTGCTTGGAACACGATCATGAAGTTGAAGGTTCCACTTATACCCAAGGGCATACCATCGCTAAATGATCCTTGTCCGATCGGGTATACCAAGAATACTGCACTTGCTGCTGCAACTGGAGCAGAATATGCGATTGCAATCCAAGGACGCATTCCTAAGCGGTAGGATAGTTCCCACTCACGACCCATGTAGCAGAATACGCCAATCAGGAAGTGGAAAATTACTAGTTGGTAAGGACCGCCGTTGTACAACCACTCATCAAGAGATGCTGCTTCCCAAATTGGGTAGAAGTGCAAACCGATGGCATTGGAGGAAGGTACTACTGCACCAGAGATGATGTTGTTTCCGTAAATCAAGGAACCTGCTACTGGTTCGCGGATGCCGTCAATGTCTACTGGAGGAGCAGCGATGAAGGCGATTACGAAGCAAGCGGTGGCGGCTAGCAAGGTGGGTATCATCAATACGCCGAACCAACCGATGTAGATCCGGTTATTGGTGCTGGTGATCCATTCACAGAATCGATCCCATACATTGGCGCTTTGGCGCTGTTGTAAGGTTGCTGTCATGGTTTTATAAGTGCGATTTAATTCATGTATGAATCAGGCGTGTTTGTTTTCGCCTGCATAAGTAATTTACACTGCTTTACAAAAGTTAATCAAGTGCTAATAATTTTGTAGAGTCAATAGAAATCATTAGCTTTACTTATTTAAGGGCTAGATAAGTACTCAAACGCATAAGAGATGAAAAAAGAGCGATCGCTGCTTAGTCTGGTGCATGAAAGATACCACTGAGCAATTTGTATTGCTATCCTTCTAAATACTCTGCCACTGCTGCCAAATCTGACATTGCCCGATTCAGGCGATTAAGCATTGCCTCGGCTACTTCTGGTTGAACGCTGATGGTTTCTAGTTTTTCTCTTAGATGACGGTCTAGAGCTTCTATCCACAGTGACAATTCTGTATGACGAATTGCTGTCAGTAGTCCCATATTTCTTAAAACAGCCAAATGAAACCCAAGTTGGTTTTGTCCGCCGTAGCCTAAATATCCGTCCCACAATTCCAACTTTTCTGGGGTAAATTCTACATATTGGTCAAAAGTAATACCCGCTCTTTCTAATTCGGGTTGTGGCAGGGGAAGTTGAGAGTTAGTCATAGTAATATTTGCAATAACTGATATTACCCTTGCTTACTACTCTAATACCCCTCTTCTGTCACTTTCCGAGTATTCTGAATAAAAGGATTAAAAGAAAAAA
>NZ_JAVRCA010000040.1:0-76566 GCF_034530995.1 Nostoc sp. DedQUE04
ATCAGACCTCCTATTTTTTCTTGGGATTTGACATATTTAGTCTAAACTCCAGTTCTATCTATTGCACCTTTATCCTCTAATAAAGCATCTAAGTTGCGTTCGCCGACTGCACCACGCAAAGCAAACTGTAATTCTTTGTACAAATAACCAGAAATATCTGACAATCCGTTTTTTGCTCTCAATGGGTCGAGTATGCGGAAGCCAGCTGTCAAATTCAACCGCAGAGGTACTTTATCTTTAGAGAGGATGTCTTGACCGGATACTTCCATATTTTGGAGTCGCAAGTCAATCGTTTCGGTTTGAAAAGAGCGGCCAAATAACCACCAAGCGTGTACTCCTGGCGATCGCAGTCCTTGAAACTCTTGATTAATGTATACTAATCCAACGTGCTGCGCGGGAACTTGGCAAATATGCAAACAGTTACGACTGAGCAATTTCACTTCTGTTGAACCCTCAACCAACTCAGCCACTAAGTTAGGCTGTAACTGAGCATCAACGCTAATATCGATAATTTCCACTGTAACACCCTGCCAAAATAGCTTGCGGCTGGTGGGTGGCAAAATAGAAATCACTTTCCCTCTATATCGCACAATTGCAACTTGCGAAGTCTGTAATTGCACGACTTCACAGTAAGCAGTTATAAAGTCGGGATGTTTTTCAATGAGTACATCTTCGAGGGGAAAGTCTGGGTTAGGGATAATTCGGCTGAGAGTCCTGACGGTAACATCTCTATCTACCGACCAAAAAGCATACTCTCCTGGTTCTAGAGGTCGCACAAAATTATTTTGCAGATATAGTAGACCAATCTCCGACTCTGAGATTTGGAACTTCTTCACTCCATTCAAGGTAACTGAGCGCAATTGCTGCACAAAAGAACTAGGTAATTCTAAGCTTTCTTCCAAGTTGAATATATGAGACTCTACTTCAATAAAACCACGCCAAAAAGCAATCAATTTATTTGGTGCAACGCTTACCCAATTCTGACCGTAGCGGACTAATGCAACTTGATTGAATGCGGTTCTGATAATCAATAAGTGTTCTTGTAGTTCGGCTTCGTGATTTCGCAACAACAGTTCTAGGTTTTCAATTTCAGCTAGTGGCTGATTGAGGTCATAAATTTTTACTTGCCAATGCCGACCAAAATATGTATGTGTACCGGGTTGCAAAATTTTCTTAAAGTCACTGCGGTGATATAAGATGCCGATTTCGTTAGGTTTAATATAAAACGTTTCCCACATAGTGATTTGCATAAATAATTTGTGTGATAGCTGAAGTAAACTAGACGATGCCTGCGGCGGGCGTAGCCATCGCAACTAGCTAAGAAGATTAGAACAACACATTTATAACCTTGCTTGAACTCAAATACCACCGATGTCTCACGGCTTAACTACTGGAGTATACAGAATTTATCAGGAGGTTATTTAGGCTTTACAACCCTTTAAACAAAGGCTAAAAAATTAGTTTTAGCATTTTGTACTACTCTATACTACAAAAAATTTGTTTACTCTGCCAGTGCAGGTTTTTACAGTTCCGGTGCGGGCAAAAGCTTCTCCAAAGCTGGATTAAGATTGCTGTTACTTTTCCCAAATTGCTCAATGGCAATCTAAAAAAAGAGAACCGCGCTCAAATATGCCGTTCGCTTTGCCAATCCAGAATCCTAAAGGAAACCAAATGTAGGAAAAGGAAGGAACATACTCAAGTTAGGGAGAGATACAGTTGCGCTAGCTCCTTGACTGTTATAAATACCTGCATGACAGAGTAGAAAAAACAAAAAGTTTTTTTGATTGGGTCTTTTTCAATACCCAATAATTCTGCGGCCTTGTCCCTAACAAGGTGCCCGTACCCAGGGCGAGGGTTTTTGCCCGAAAGTATAGGAATCGAACCTACAAATAATCGGCGATACACCGATCGCTCTACCAAATGAGCTAACTTTCATGGTGAAATAGTTGAAAGTACTGGGCGGTATACGCTATTACCAGAGGTTAGCGTACCAGTCGGGTATACAGAACCCAAACTACAGCTTTGTGACTTTGTTACTATCCCGGTTCAAATTTAGCACAGGAAAAAAGTAAAAAGGCGAATTATATCCGCTCTGGCTTTTCTTTGCTCAGGTACACCTAAATAAACCTTTTCTAGCAAAATAAGCAGCTTTAAAAACGTACTTCATCAGTTTGAGAGTCACCATATTTCTGCTTGATGCGTTCTACACTTGATTTAAATTCTGCGCCTTTGGTCGGGTTAATCATTGCTACATAATTTGCAAACCCGGTAATTGCGGCAATTAAATTAGTTGATTTTCCCCAAGTTTTTCCTGATAAACCTTCTTGTTCTATTTGATATAGAGTTGCGCGAAAGGCTTTTAATGTCTTTTTAGATATATTTAATTGCGTATTTACAATTAGACCTGTTACTTCTTGCTGCACTGATTTACCGGAAATCTTGGTTTTATTATCATTAACAGTAAAATTTCCACTAGAAATAATATATCTAATATTTTTAATCAAATCAGATGTTTTGGGCGATGCATTCCTAGAAGCAGAAAATGTTAAATCGTCAGCGTATCGCGTATAGCAAAACCCAAGATTTTCAGAGATTGTAGCAAGACGACTATCGAGATTACGGCAAACTAGATTAGAAATAGCAGGGCTTGCAGGCGAACCTTGAGGTAAATGGCGGTTTTCTAAAGCTGTATTGTTAATTTGTCCATTTATTGCTATTTCAGCAGTCGTACAAATCAAACTGAAAATTGTCGCCGTAGATTCTGAATAACCAAACTCGCAAAATAATTCTTTGACACGTTTGTAAGAAATTGACTGAAAAAAATTCTGTAAATCAAGATTGACTATTACATTTGCACCAACATGGGGTTTAGCATTGGTGACTATCGAACGATTTTTACAAAAACCGTGCGCTGCATTATGAACTTCTAATTTCTCTAAAATATTCTCTAGAATCCACCTTTGAGCAGCTTTAAGTTCGGGCTTTGGTGCAGAAATAATTCTTTCCCCACCTGTCTTTTTGGAAATTTTGAAAGGGAGGTAATGTCTAGTTATAGATGTACTAGTTGTTAAAAAGCGCAGTTTTTCCAGGCTGATTCCCATTGCAAAGGCTATTTCTTCGGCAGTATTATATTTAGCTAAACCATGCGATGCCTGCGGCGGGCGTAGCGATCGCAAAAGTGCTAAATTAGCAGTTTGCAACTTTTCTAGATTATTTTCAGCCCCTAATGGGGTAGTGCTTAGATTTTTGCTGTACATAATACAAAAGATTTTTTTACTCTGCAAGTACAAGTGTTTACAGTTTAGGTGTGGGCAAAAGCTTCTCCAAAGCTGGATTAAGATTGCTGTTACTTTTCCCAAACTGCTCAATGACAATCTAGAAAAAGAACCGCGCTCAAATATACCGTTCAATTTACCAATCTAGAATCCCCGAAGGAAAACTAGATGTAGAAAACGAAGGGACATACTCAAGTTAGGGAAAAACGCAGTTGCGCTTACTCCTTGACTGTGGCTACCGAACATTACCCTTATGAGTAATGACCGACAGCAGAACACTTGCACCGCAGAGTTGAGAAAATGAGGGGTCTCGAATCTGTTAAGATCCGTACCATATTGGCTACCTTGGAAGGGTATTGTCTTTTAACCCGGACAGGGTTCTGGGTGAAAGTATAGGAATCGAACCTACAACACATCGATTATGAGTCGATTGCTCTACCAGTGAGCTAACTTCCTGGGGTTTGATACAGGAGTCGAACCTGTGACGCATCGATTATGAGTCGATCGCTCTGCCAACTGAGCTAATCAAGCAATATAGTTTAAAGTACTCGGCGGTATACGCTTATGCAAAAGCTTGGCGCACCAGTTAGGCGTATAGAACCTAAACTATAGCTTTGTAACTTTATTACTATCCCGGTTCAAATCTAGCACAGGAAAAACGCTGTAATTTATTCTTTAGGAATTCCTAGATGTTCTCTCAAATCAACGTAAAGTATTCTATTAATTTATACTTAAAAGTTGCCCCGCCAAGCCAGGAGATTATTTAGCGCTTGCACACCATCTTCATTGGGTTTGAGGGTCAATATCAACCTTTTACAGCACCCATTGACTTGATTTGCCGTGCAAACCACATTTTGTCCATTCATTTGAGCAATTATTCTTGGGCTTCAGTCTGGGAAAGCTAGACCAGTCATGGGATCGCGAATATACAATCCTAGCGTGAGACTACGCATTGCTTCATCCCAAACGGGTATTAGTTGCTCTGCTTGATCTGCCCAATAATCGAATGTAATCAAGCATTGAACATTCGACCCCAAACCAATGCAAGTCCGCGAAAAAGCTTCCCGTGGTTCTTCTTGAGTGTCAATGAACTTCATCTCTGTCCAGACAATTCTAGCAGTTTGACGCTTGACGGTAATAATTTCTCCCCTCTCAATGATGTTGCGGCTGTCGTCTTCCAGGACTTTCTTCAAGGTAGATTTTAGCGGAAACTGGCTCCAGTCATTGGGTGGGAGGCGATTAAAAGATACTTCTAGACAGCAATCATCGTTGGGCGGTTTTTTATCCATGAACTTGAAGGATTTCTCTTGTGGCTCAAAAACCCAATTTTGGGGAACATTGAAACGAACAGCGCCTCGATCTGCTACAAAAATTTTGTAACCTGATGGAGATTCCCAACGATGATCGGGTTTGAGTTCAAGCGTTTCTTTTATCCACTGGAGATTGCTTTTTTTACGCTTTGCCATAGTGTTTCTGCATTTTCTGCTGAAGAGGGTGTCACCGATAGCGTAGCGTAAAGCCGTTTGGCATAGCTTCTCTACGAGACGCTACGCTAATGCTTAGAGCGACACAGGAGGGTAACAGCCCATTGTAGACATTGCCCTTTTTGTTAATGTTATCAAATTGCTAGTATTTTGAATAACTCTTATATTAAATAAATAAAATTAAATAAAATTTTTAGGATTCTATATCAAAGAATCCAAGGTAACTGTAACGTTGTGATTAAAGTTTCAGCTTTTAACATTAAAATCTTAGCCGCAGTGTTCATGGTTATGGATCATGTGTGCTATTTGCTAATCCCAGAGTTAAGAATCTTGCACTTAGTTGGGCGATTCAGTTTTCCCCTGTTTGCATGGCTTTTGGCTGAAGGCGAAAAACACACCCAAAATATATACCGCTATGGGAGGAGACTATTAATTACAGCAATAATATCTCAGCCTATTTATAGTATTGTTTTCCAGAGTTTAGCACTTAATATTCTGTTTACGCTTTTTCTTGGACTTGTGATGTTGCGCTTAATAAAGCGTTATTCGCAATTATGGCAGCAATTAATAATTATCGGCTTGTGTGCGGTAGTTGCTGAGGGCTTGGGCGTTGAATATAGAGTATATGGGATTGCAGTAATTTTATTGATGTCCCTAATAGACAAACTAAAGCCTAATGTATGGTTGCTCTACTGGTGCTTCTTTCACTTTATTTTAGTAACTCTATTTATAAGTGATATAGTGCAATATTGGGCAATTATTGCAGGATTCATTGTTTTTCAATTCAATGGAAAACAAGGTTCACGAGCTAGATGGTTTTATGTGTTTTACCCAACTCATTTAATTATTTTAGGTATAATCAATTATTTAATCCAGTCTAGATAGGATTAACTATCTGTATTGCTCTACAGATAACCTTAATACAATTGGCTTCACGGATTGAGGCAAAGTAATCCTCTAATATCGTGTCCAATTAAAGACTTATCATTAAGACCGCAGGGGAGCAGCACTTCTCTACGAGAGGCTGCGCCAACGGCTACGCTCAGTGACCGAGGGGCAGGGGGCAGAGGGAAAGAGGGTTTTCTGGTTTCTGCATAGATTACGGGAATTATAACTAATTAACCGGACATGATATAACTAAACAGCGATCGCATAAGAAAGCTGGTATCCAATCCTTTAAAATCAATAAGGGCTGGCAGTGAGGCAGACAATAATTTTGCTAGATTGTTTTTTTAGACTTTGCTATAGTGTTTTTGCTTTCTCTGCCCAAGAGTACGTGGGCGTAGCCTGTTGTTGACATCGCCCAGATTATTATCAGCGATCGCGCAATGCACCACTGCATATATGGCTAACTCTTAAGCAATGCCGTAATCTGTGTACTGCCTTTTATAGGGAGGCTGCAATCCCAAAACAATGTCATCTTTGAGAACACCCATCTTGACTAACTCCTCAGCAGGATTCTGATCTGTTAAGTTCTGCTGAAGCCATATTTTTCCATTTTTAATGTCAAAATGGATGATACATCGATAAATGCGATCGAATTCTTGCCAACCCACATTCATCCACTGATAATGATCTCGCTCTGTATCGAAGATGAGTTGAGCCTCGACCTCATCATCTGAAACATCGTCACTGGCATAACGAGTAAGCAAAGTCTGAATATACTCTCGATACTTAGCTATTTTATCCATTGCACAATCACCTCATTCACTGGATCGTAGACAACTAACAAAACTTGATATATTTGTACTGCTGTTTGCGTGAACTCAAGTTGAAAGAAAGTTCGATAGGCATCTACTGGAACTGCCAAATATAATACTCGCTCAGGCTCAGTCGCTTTCAGTGCCAAGCGATAACTGAGGAATTGACCTAAAGCCCCGTAGAAATCTGTAATTGCAGAAGGATTCAGAAAGCTTTTAATCTCGACTGCTATTTTCTCACCTGCTCTCTCGGCTGCAACCAGTCTTTCTGCACCCAAATCAATCTGAAAGTTGACGTTACCAAATTTAAATTTGAGTGGATCGTCTGTAATTATCCATTGCTCTTTTTGTAGAGCTTGCTTAACTGCTTCGTGAAAAACGTCCTTTGCTGACACAGATAAAATTAGATACTTCTACACTCATGATGGTACTCTTTTTGCTGAAAAAGTAAACGCCTTTACCTGTTGTGACCTATAAGTTTTCGCCAGTCTGCTCAAAAGACTAAGCGATCGCACTACCATCACAACCATCAAAGCTAGCTATTGCAGTACAAAAATATGCATAAAGTCGAATTTAGTTAACAAAATGAGCTTTGACTTACTCAAAATGCCTTATGACTTATTCATTTTGGTGTTTTCCGCAAGTAAAATCAATTTTGACTTACTCAAAATGCCTTATGACTTATTCATTTTGGTGTTTTCCGCAAGTAAAATCAGCTTTGACTTTCTCAAAATGCCTTATGACTTATTCATTTTGGTGTTTTCCGCAAGTAAAATCAGCTTTGACTTTCTCAAACCCCAGTTTGCTTTCTCATTTCAGTAGTTAGCGCATTCATGATAGCGATCGCTATGTAGCAAAAACTATTGCAGATTTGCCGAAATTTTCCCAAGCCGATCTATACGTAAATTTTTTAAGGTAAATAATATTAACCGTATTAGATTACAAGGTATAGATCATGGCTCGGAGAAAAAGAACTTCTGTAGTATTAGAAAAAGCAGTGCGCCGTGCGGCTAGCATAAACTCAATTGATCCCAGGTTAGATTTAGGCAATGGACTTACCTTACCTGCTTTCTCAACTCTGATCGAGACGATGCGATCTAAAGAAAATGCTTACAATAGCGCCCTTTCCAGCTTGGATAAGTTGTATCGGGAAATGCTAGAAACAGAAAGCGAGTTGGGAGATATGACAGAACAAATGCTAATGGCAGTTGGAACTCGATATGGCAAAAGCAGTATAGAGTACGGTATGGCGGGAGGAGTTCCTAAAAATCAGCGTCGTAAGGGACAGCGAGAAAAGTCGCCAATCAATGATGAGCAACCCTCAATTGTTGCCAGTATGGAGAGCAAAAATGGAAACAAACCAGTAGCGACAACTTAATATATGCTATTCTACACAAAATTTTTTCAAGCAAAAATAATTGCATAAACGCATTCGCAAAGCGTCTGGTAGATATCGCTCTCCGTAAGAAAGAGACGTAGCAGTGCTACGTCTCTATCGACTTGCAAAAGTCAATTTTCTGAAAATGAAACCAGAGGTGGATATAGATAAACACTGATGATTTATTTATATCCATCTGTGATTGTCTGCTTGTGATACCTGGGAATTAAACGATTAGACTTGTTGTATTTCTGGACGACCATCTTCAACCACAAATGAAGCCCGCTTACTAATCGTGCCAAATGGAGTTGTGACGTTTGATAAAACTAGATAGTCTGTTTTGCAGGTTGTAGCAGTCAGCGCACAGCGAACATACCCCCGTTGACCGTTGAAGAACTTAATGTGTGGGTTATCGGGTAAGTAAGCTTCAACATTTGGGGTGGTATCTGCCCCATCTCCACCAGAGGTTATTGAAGTACAGACGAATTCACTCCCGACTGTAGCAGATTCTGGATTATTAAAGTCAGCCTTTAAATTCATTGCCCAGTTGGAATGAATATCGCCTGATAAGACGATTGGATTAGATGGTTTGCGCTGTTCTAAAAAACGCATGAGGCGATCGCGGGAAGCCACATAACCATCCCACTTATCCATGCTATAAGTTCCGCCTTTCCCTGGTTTTGTGTCTATCTGAGCAACTACAACTTGCTGGGCTAAAACGTTCCACTTAGCCTGTGAGCGAGCCAAACCATCATATAGCCAATTTTCCTGACGCTTGCCAGTAATCGTTGCATTCGGATCTAAATTTTCTGGGCAACGTTCTTTAGTACCATCACCACATGGCTGATCGGTGCGATATTGGCGGGTATCTAAGACATGGAAGGTGGCTAAGTTACCAAAGGAAAGCCGACGGAAAAGTTGCATATCGGCGCCAACAGGACGCGAGAAGGGGCGCAGTGGCATATGTTCGTAGTAAGCCTGATAGGCAGCAGCCCGTCGTTGAAGGAAGATTGCCCGATTCTGGTCTGGTTCAGTATCAACTTCCGAGATGTCGTTGGCATAGTTGTTTTCCACTTCGTGGTCATCCCAGGTAACAATCCAGGGAAACGCTGCATGAGCTGCTTGCAGATTGGAATCAGTTTTATAGAGGGCGTGACGGTTGCGGTAATCTTCCAAAGTCACAATTTCTGCACTGTTATGCTGTCTGGGGCGATTCTTTGAAATTCCTCCTTCATAGATATAGTCGCCAACATGCACTACCAAGCTGAGGTCGTCCTGGGCAAGATATTTGTAAGCAGTATAGTAGCCCTGCTCATAGTTCTGACAAGAGACAAGGGCAAAGTTTAATTTATTTAAGTAGCCACCTGCTAGAGGAGCTGTACGAGTGCGGCCAATGGGGCTAGCATCTTGACCGACAATAAACCGATACCAGTACCAACTATCAGGTTGCAGTCCCTCTACCACAACTCGAACTGAGTGAGCTAGTTGTGGAGTTGCAAGTACCGTACCTCTGGAGACAATACGCTTCATATCGGGATCGGTAGCCATTTCCCAGCGAATTGGCACATTAGTAGGTGGCATTCCACCTCCATTTAAGGGTTCGGGAGCTAGACGAGTCCAAATCACTACGCTGGTAGGATAGGGATCGCCTGACGCTATACCCAAAGTGAAAGGATAATTAGAAAATCTGCTTCTAGCGATCGCTCGTCGATCGGAAAATTGGTTAGCGATCGCCAAACCAGACAATGCTCCTGCTCCGATAATTAAGTTGCGTCGTTTGATTCGACTGTGTAGGAACTGCTCAAAATTCCGGTAATCTACCATTTTCTACTCCTGACTAACAGGTAAGTTAAAACGCAGCAACAGCTAACACGAAGAAGGCAGGGTGGTCTTAGGCAAACTTCGTAACTAACTCCCTTACCAAAATCAGGTTTTAATTCCTAATTTTTCTGGCATCAATGTATTAGATGTTGTTTTGCCAGATAAAAGCATATTACTAAGAGATTAATCCTTGGCAAAGAAAGCGTTAATATCAACTTAACCAAGATTAGATTTTAATCTTTTTCATTGATGCTACTTTTTTCTTCATTATCCAGCCAATACTACAAGCAAAAAGAGCGCCAACTAAAGGTGTAGGTTCAGGTACTTGTGTATACGAAACTCTACCTAATATGGGTTTAGCATCTGGAGAAGTTCTAGAGAAAATTGTCAAATCTTCACCAATGATTTCATAACTTATAGAACTGGAAGGATTAGATTTATCGTTGAACAGATAGTCTAATGCTAAAGATGTTTGTCCAGTTGAAAACGTAGTTGGAAATACTAAGGGAAATTCTGGATATTTGGTATCATCTTTTTCAGTGTAAACGGTAGAGTCACCGTCAAATTGGAAAGAAAGTGACTTAATGGCGGCTACGGGATTCTCTTCATTACTAAAAGTTGAGTCATCAAAGCTAAAAAAGCCATTTCCCTTAGTTACGGGACTATCAACTGTGAAAGCGTAATTAATAATTGCAGCAGATACAGATTTGGCATCTACAGTAGCAAAACCTAAAATCGAAGTAGCAGCAAGCACTAATTGTGGAACAAATTTCATTTCAGTTTTCCTCACCATAAACTTCTGTAAGCAATACACACTGCAAGGTATAAAAGCAGTTTGTTTACAACTTGCTGATTTCCCAAATGGGTATTCATCACTGAGTAGAACAGTGATGAAAATCAATGCTTTTTCCCTTTTTGAGAAAAAGAAACTAGTCTTCAAATAATTGAAGTCGCCCTATTTTAAAATTGTGAGTTTAAGCAGACTTTAATTAAAGGTAAAATAAAATAAAATTTAAGTTAGCGAATAAAAGACTTAGCAGTTAACTAAAACATTTATATTCAACTGGAGACTGGCGAACAGGTGGCGTTCTCTGGGGATAAGGGGTAATGGGGACTGGTTGTACTGGAAATTGGGAGGATGAGTATATATTCATATCTCACCCTAAATGTTGTGTAATTATACTACTGATTGAAATGCAGAATGTGGATTATAGAGACTTGATCCGTTCTACGCCACCCCATATTTCAAAAAACCGTTGAGTTTCAGCTTCTATTTCTGAAATTGTTCTTGGCTGTCCATTTCCAGAACCCGGAAAAACAATATAAACGATATCCTTGGGAATTCCTCGCTTGACTCTTGATTGTACTATTGGATCGTTTCCAACAGCCTGAGACAAAGCGATTGAACCCTCTCCAATCTGGTTTTTAGGGCCAACATCAGCATAAATTGCAAAAGCGAGTTTTTCATTGCTAGTGTTATAAACAACTGCAAAATCTCCTAATTTAACGCCTGTAGCTTTTCTAAAACCATCATTTCCCGGAAGAACAATATACGGAATCTTTGTTGAATCAACATAGCGGCGTGGATCTTGTTTAGCAAATCCAGAGTCGCATAATGCAGTTGTAGAAATATAGTATCCAGGATATGGATCGGTACTGCTTTGAATAAATGGATTGCCGTTTTTATCTACAGCTAGTGCCCACCAGTTATCTGAATACCCAGCATTTGCCAAAAAATCAATCCCTTTATCTGCGGGGTGATAAGCATTAGGCGCACCATCAGCATTAATGCTCATCCCTGCTTCATAGAAAAATGCAGATTCTCCATTTGCCTGAAGAATGGGAATTTCACCAATTTTAATCACAGTCTTGAGCGAAAATTTTGTGACTGGACTCAGGAATTTTTGAGCGACAAAACCTTCTAAAGTTTTTCCTTCAATAATAGTTGCAACTTTCCACCACTTTTCATTATCCGAATTTTGAATTTTAGATACAATATATCCTTTGGGAAGAGATGCTAATTGATTAGCTTCATCAACAATCGGTGCTGAACGTATATTCAAACTATCTGAGATTACTTGAAATTGCTGCATAAACTACTCCAAATTTAAAAGTTAAACTCATCAAAATACATTGAAAAAACCAAATTTTGTGCTGATGCGATCGCTAATATCTAGAACATCTTAAACTCTGATTTTTTGTGTCGCGCCAGCTGGGGGGCAATACCTGATTTTCCTGCTTTGAAGCAAGGCAAATACACGAGAAAGAACCCCCGCAACGCTCCCTAAATCTAAATGTCACTTACTAAATCGCTGGATTTAGATCCCCGACTGCTTCCAGACACCCAGAGGGTAGAAGTTGGGGATCTGGGCAGCAATTTTTGCCTAAGAAAGTACCATTCCACCCTCAAGCCGCCTTTGACTTGATAAAAAAATTTCAACAAATGTGAGTATGCGAACATCTTGGGAACTATAGAAGCAAATCAAATCAGCACAACTTTCAGCTTCCAGCAATGAAGACTCCCTATCTCAGCAAAGCTAAGGCGTTCCCATTACAGATTGTTCTTATTGTTCCCTTCCTGATCCAAATTTTTGCAGCAGTCAGCTTAGTAGGTTATTTGTCTTTTAAAAATGGACAAAGAGCAGTTAACCATTTAGCCGAACAGGTGATAGATCGTACTAGCGATGTCGTGGATGAACACCTAAAGTCTTATCTTTCCATTCCACAAACCCTTAATCAGATCAACGCAGATGCTATTCACAGGGGATTATTGAATGTGGGCGATCGCCAAACCCTTGGCAAGTATTTCTGGGATCAGATGCAGGCTTATGACCTAACTTATATTGGTATTGGACTAACAACGGGTGAGGGGCTGGGAGTCGCTCGTTATGATGGCAAAACTATTACCATTGATGATTGGACTGCCAAGCTTTCCAATAATACTTCCACTTATGCCACAGACGATCGAGGTAATCGAACTCAAATAAATACTCGATGGACTTGGAACAATTTTACTGAATCTTGGTATACCCAGCCCATCGCTGCTGGTAAACCTATTTGGGCAAAGATTGTGACTGCAAATTTGCCAACGGGGCCTTACATCAGCGCCTCTGCTAGTCGTCCGATTTATGATTCGCAAAATCGCTTACTAGGAATGATTGCAACAGACATTCACCTACTAAAACTCAGCAATTTTTTACGCAGTTTGAATATTAGTCAGTCTGGGCGAGTATTTCTTTTGGAGCGGGATGGTACATTAATTGCTAGTTCCGGTACAGAGAAGCCTTTTGTCGTGGTCAATCAAAAGATCCGGCGATTGCACTCGATCGATAGTTCCGATCCAATCATTCAGAATGTTGGCAGACACTTCCAAACCTCTGGGTTTGGGTCTATCACCCAAGACACAGATTTTCAACTTGAGGTGAAAGGAAAACGGCATTTTTTCCATGTTTTACCTTGGCGTGAAAAATATGGTTTGAATTGGCTGATGGTGGTGAGTGTGCCAGAAAACACATTCATGACCCAAATTAACGCCAACACGCGCATCACGATCGCTCTTTGTTTTGGCGCATTAGTCATTGCTTCTGTGATGGGCGTGTTTACCTCTTATTGGATTGTCCGCCCGATTTTGCGCTTGAATTGGGCAAGTGAGGCAATGGCATCTGGTAATTTCAATCAGACATTAGAAACTAGCCCCATTCAAGAACTTAATAGCCTATCTAACTCTTTCAACCAGATGGCAGGGCAATTACACGAATCCTTTAGTGCTTTAGAGAAAAGCAAAGAAGAACTAGAAGAACGGGTAGAAGAACGCACTACTGAACTTAAAAATGCATTAAAAGAATTGCAGCGCACTCAATCTCAAGTTATTCAAAGTGAAAAAATGTCTAGTTTGGGACAACTAGTGGCTGGAGTCGCACACGAAATTAATAATCCAGTTAACTTTATTCATGGCAACCTCGCCCATGTGCAGGAATATACTCAGGATTTATTAGCACTAATGCAGTTGTATCAGCAATATAATCCCTATCCTGCTGCTGAAATTCAAACCGTTTCTGAAGACATCGATTTAGAGTTTTTGCAGGAAGACTTGCCAAAAATGTTGTCTTCGATGAGAGTAGGCACCGACCGCATTCGCCAAATTGTACTGTCGTTGCGAAATTTCTCTCGCATTGATGAAGCGGAATTCAAACGGGTCAATGTTCATGAAGGCATCGACAGCACCTTGATGATTTTGCAGCATCGCCTCAAAGGTAAACCAGAACAACCTGAAATTGAGGTGATTAAAGACTACGGCACTGTACCCTTAGTAGAATGCTATGCCGGACAACTCAATCAGGTATTTATGAATATTTTAGTAAATGCGATTGATGCGTTAGAAGAAAATAATACTAAGCTTACATATCAGGAAATTAAGGAAAATCCCAGTCAAATTAAGATTCGTACATCGGTAGTTAATTCAACGTGGTTAGAAGTGGCGATCGCTGATAACGGAGTTGGTATTTCTCAAGAATTTCTGCAACGAATATTCGATCCCTTTTTCACCACTAAACCCGTTGGCAAAGGAACCGGAATGGGTATGTCCATCAGCTACCAAATCATCACAGAAAAACATGGCGGTAAACTAGAGTGTTTCTCAACTCCTGAAAAAGGAACCGAGTTTATCATTCAGATTCCTCTGCGGTTAAGGAATGGTTGAGGCTGTGATAGGGGAACAGGAAGATGTAGAGAGTTTTGAATTATACAGCAGATTGCAAGTTGGGGAAGAGTGTACTTCATTGACTTGCAAAGTGCTGTTAGTAACAATACCTTTGCTAATTTCCGAAGCTTGAACAATGATTTGGTGTTTATGGCGATCGTTCGCGATTTTTGATAATACACCAACTGCTCTTGTCACTTTGTTGCTATAGATATTGTTCGGTAAAAAGACAATTATAAAGTTATTTTGTTGGTCAGAGAATATACAATGAAGTTTTTTTGTTGGTTAGAGAATATACAAGTTTTGGGCGCAAACAGATTATACAGTTGAACAGATAGTTAAAGTCAGTAGTTCTGTTTGTTAAAAAATCTATGCCAATACATCAGGTGATTGAAACCTACGATCGGGGATCGGTAGATTATGACGCAATTATGAAGCGTTACTGGCACATCGAGCGCGAACCCTTAATTGCTTCCTTGCAGCTCAAACCAGGACAAACTGCCCTAGATGCTGCGGTAGGAACTGGTCTTAATCTTCCAGCCTATCCTGAAGGTGTACGTGTGGTCGGTGTCGATCTCTCTGAGAAGATGATGGATGAAGCACGTAAAAAACACGTATCCGCAGACATCACCTTCAAAGTATCGGATCTCTGCAATCTTGATTTTCCTGATAATACTTTTGATGCAGCAGCATCGGGATTTACCTTCTGTGTCGTTAGCGATCCAGTCCGCGCCCTTGCAGAAATCCTGCGAGTTACTAAGCCTGGTGGCTTGATTGCCATTCTCGATTACTGCAAATCGCAAGATCCAGAGATTCAGAAATGGCAAGAATTAATATCTGATGCAGCTTCACAGCTAGGCTTTCCGACTGACAAGATCAAGTGGGATGCATTGATGGATTATGACAAATTGATTTACAACAGCAAGCTCCCCATTGAAGTGCTTGCAGACGATCGCATAGAAAATCCAAACCCGTTTTTATGTGGTTGTCAATTCCTGCTGAAAAATTCCAAAGCTTAAAGGCAACAGGATCGCACTCTTGTTCAATGAGTGCGATATTTACGACAAGTCGAATCACAAGTGATTTTGAAACAGTTCTAAAACATGTTGCCAAGCATCAGGAGCAGCTTCAGGATTATAACTTGGGTGTTGTTCCATAAATGGGTACTTGTCTTTGAAAAATCCGGCAAAGAATCCATGTCCTGCATCGTATCGAAATACACGATGATTGATTTGATGTTTCTTTAATTCTGCCTCAATTTGCTCGGTTTCCTCCTGTGAAACTAATGTATCTCTTGTACCATAAAATGCATAAATAGTACCTTTGATTTCCGAGGTGCGATTAATAGTTGGAGTCTCTTCGCCATAACTAGAAGTGGTAATTCCACCACCGTAAAACAAAGCTGTTGCTTTGATATCAGGGAAAGTTGCAGCCATATAAGCAACATGACCACCAAAACAAAAACCAATCACACCGATTGCATCATCTTTGACATTGGGTAAAGTTTTGAGATAAGTAATGGTAGCTTGAATATCGCTCAATATCTCTTGATATTTTACTTGTTGATAATATTCCAACCCCAGCCTATAGCTTTCTGGACTGAACCCAACATCTTCAGCGCTAAAATCAGCTTCAAAACCGGGAGCAATACGTTGATACATCGCCGGGGCGATCGCTACATAACCTTGTTTAGCGATTAATTCCGTAATATCCCTAATATTACTATTGATTCCAAAAATTTCTGGAAAAACTATAACTGCGCCAAAGGTTCCGTTTTGTGCTGGTTGAGCTAAGTAAGCATCAATTTCTAAGTCATCGTTGGGTACTTTGACATAGGAAGTGTGAATTTCGATGTTTTTTGTTTCTAGCATCTTTGTTTGGGCTGCTTTTATACTAACTCATCTATTTTGACTATTTTTTGATACCAATGAGTGATGTCTACAACGAGCAAAAACACTAAGAGTATTGCTCTACTCAATAGACTTCTTGGCATTTGTGGGGTAAAGGGGAAAGGATGAAATTTTCCCAAACCCAGTAACCTTTCACATGCACCCCAACGTCAAGGCAAAAGTTACTTTTGCAAGATATCTAATAGATATGATATTTTCAGAAATTAAATATGTATGTGCGATCCAAAACCTTTGTAGGGGCGTAGTCCTGCTACCTGTATCCATGCAAATCAGATGAATTTCTAACTTTTGAATAAATGGCATCTCAAACTTCGGGAAGATTCCAAGGGTTTTTGATTTGTGCGACCTTACATAAAGTAAGCATAAAGACTCAAAATTAATAACCACAAGAAAAAACAATGCCAGATCAAAGTTTTAGAACAGATATTCCAGAAGTTGACCCAACGGAGATTGAAGATAATCGAACTGCGATCGCCGACGAACATCGTTCGTTCCTGGAAAAAGTGCAGGTCAGAGCCGGGTTTGCAGACCCCTATGATGCCAGAGACTTTACCGAAATTGTGTTTCGCGTGATGCGCGACTTAATGACCACAGAAGCTAGCGATCGCGTCGAAGCAGAACTGCATACAGAGGCTGTACCTACAGATGAAAAAGCACTCCAGTTTGAAGTATCCGATCTCTGGAGAGACAGCAATCCACTTGTGAGATTTTTGAGCCGGGTTCGTCCACCTTGGCAAGGCCCTGGTATCTTTAAGATCGATTCCGATCGCTTCCTGTTCCGAGTTGCTAACGAAGGTGGAAAACCGGGAACAGTAGACCGAGAGGAAGCGGTTAAAGCAGTATTTTCTGCTACTAAAGACGAACTTTCCGAAGAACGAATTCAGGAAATTGCTAGCTGGCTACCTGATTATGTACGTCAGCTTTGGGAACAGGCTTAATTAGAAGTATAAAAAAAGTAAAGTCTGTTTGTGAGTAGCAATCGCAAACAGGCTTTTTCAATAGGTTTAGCCTACAGCCAACTCTGTATACTGCCTTACATGAGGTGCATGGTATGCTATCACTATATCTTGCTTAGGCACTCCCTCGGTCACAAATTGAAAAGATAAAGTCTTTTGCCTAAATTCTATCGTGCATCCCACTAAAGCAGCACCAGGTCTAGATACATTCGGCTTTGCATAACCCGAAAGATATCGCACAGTCTTTTGTAGAAAAAAGAATATATAGACCGCAAGACTATATCACCTCACTAGTAAATCTGTGACAAAATAATATTGTTGTTTTATAGCTAATGCGATCGCTCACGACCTATGATTTCTACCATCTCGCGCCGCTACAGCTTGGATGAATATCGTGCAATCGAAGAAAAAGCCGAAGGACGCAGCGAATATCGAGATGGAGAAATTGTACCCATGCCTGGAGGAACGCTCAAACACGGCCGCATCGGTCGGAACATCTTGACCTATCTTACTTCTATGATGCGCGATACTCAATTCGAGCCAATTAACAGCGATTTACGGCTGTGGATTCCCGAACATCGACGCGGAGTATATCCAGATGTAATGGTTTTTGACGGCGAACCGCAACTAAATGGCGATCGCTTAGATGAAGTCTTAAATCCCACGCTGATTGTTGAAGTTCTATCTCCTTCCACCGCAGATTGCGACCGACTCAGTAAATTTCGGATGTATCGATCAATTCCGAGTTTTAGCGAATATTTATTAGTCGAGCAAGATGAACCTTTTGTGGAACGCTACAGTAAACAAGCTGAAGGTTGGTTGCTCAGTGATTTTAGCAGCTTAGAGGGATCTATTTCTTTAGATTCAGTTGCGATCGCATTATCGATGGCAGAAATTTATCGCGGCGTTGTTTTTGAGTAAATTAGCTTTGTGACTATGTATGCTTTGAGAGGAGTGATACTAAATAGAGGTTCTGCTATCATCACTTATTATAAAAATTCACGCTATGCCATATTGCGTATATTGACGCTGGTAAAATGGCTGTAGTCCCAAAACGATATCCTCTTTAGGTATTCCCATCTCAGTCAATTCTTCAGCAATTTGGATATCCGTCATATTACGTTGAATCCATATCTTTTCATCTTTGATATCAAGATGTATCACACAATTATAAATTCGGTCATATCCATCCCAACCAATCTCTAAAATCTGATAATGATCTCGTGCAGTATCGAATATCAGTTGAATTTCAACATCTTCCTCTGAAGATTTGTAATTGCCATACTTCGTTAGTAACTTCTGAATATATTCACGATATTGGTCTAGCTTTGCCATTGTACAATCACCTCAACTTTTGGATCGTAAACTATTAACTTAACTTGATATTCTTGTACTGAAGTTTGGGCAAAGTCCCGACTAAACAATGAGCGATAGGTTGAGACTGGAACTGCTAAAAACAAAACTCGTTCAGGCTCCCTAATTCGCAAAGCCAATCGATAATTGAGAAATTGCCCCAAAGCTGCATGGTACTCAAACAGTTCTGAATCCCCCAAAAAACTTTTAATCTCAACAGCAATTTTTTCAGTTCCTCGCTCGGCTACTAATATTTTTTCTGCACCTAAATCGACTGACATTTTATCTTTGGCAAACTTAACAACTAGCGGATCGTGCGTGATAACCCACCCTTCTTTTTCAAGTCCTCGTTTGACGGCTTCGTGAAAAATGTCTCTTGCAGACATGGATAAAACCAGAACCCAATACTTTTATAATACCGAACTATCCAGTGATTTAGCAGCTTAGAGATATATATTTTTTTAAATTCAGTTGCGATCGCATTATCGATGGCAGAAATTTATCGCGGCGTTGTTTTTGAGTAAATGAGCCTGAGTTGAATGCGTTGTGCTTTGGGACAATATATGATTTGGGAGAGGTGCGATCGCAATTGCTTGTTAGCTGTTATTTGTATACTCATTTACAGTTACGACCTCAAACCCTTTAACCCTAGTTCTATGAAAAGGTCTTGGTGCTCCAAGCAAGCTGGCAACGCTTGGATAAGATACTCCAAAAGAAAGCAATGCGTCTTTTGAAATAGCCATAGTCTTCAACATACTTGTCCATAGCTGTTTTCCTTCTGTTGGCAAAAGTTTAGGTGCTAATACACACAGCCCCTGTCCGAAGTAGTAAATATCATAAGTGAGGCTGCATTATGGGTGACTATTAGGGTTTTCAATCATTAATCCCTCACTTACAACTGCTGCATTCAACTCATTATCTGCGGACACAAAGGTAATAGGAGATAATCCATTAGCAATGGAAATGGTGTTGACTACACGACCTACTGCTAGTTGGATAGCATCATAACCTCTTAACCCATAAGTTTCAGATAATACCATTCCAGAATTAATAATATTTTCTGTGATTTCAACAATTTGATAGTCTTTCTGTAAATCAATTTTGAACTGATTGCGTGTTGTTGTCGCATCTATAATGCTAATACTTCCACTGCGCGATCGCCTGGTAATTGCCGCTATAATTTCTACAGCAGTTATTGCAGCAATAAATACCTCATTGTTGAGAGCCGGATCAAATAGCCCTAAAACCCAAACTGATCCAGTTTCGCTAATATAACGCTTAACTAATGCGCTACTGTCTAGAAAATAAACTGCCATCTAACGGCGTTCCTCAATGATACTTTCAGAAACAGGCTTTCCCTCAGCATGAATTAGTCGTCGCTCAGTTATTGGCTCATAAGTAGGATGCTTGATCTGTTTCACTAAACCAGAATCGATCAGGGCTTGATGAAATGCTGCTTGCTTAATAGTTTCTTCATTATCAGCAAGATACTTTTGAATTGTCTGATTAAGCTGCTGAAGCTCTTTTATTTCAAGTGTCTCAAGCTGCTTAAGTATTTGGTTCAAAATTTCTATTGCCATACTTTTGTAATGTGTATTTCTATTATTGATGATTTTTCACCTATAAATCATAGCAAATTATCTAAAAGTGGTATGATTTATCAGTAAATTTAATTTTGTTTATAAACCATTTCCATTTTCAACTTATCAATCTCTAATCTCAACTTGTCATTCTCCATCCTTAACTTAGCATTCTCCTCCCTAATCAACTCAACTTCATTCCTCTTACTCAACGCCTGATTAATTGCCAACTTTCGCATATCTAGCGAAAACCAACGCTGATAAGTTTGAGTATGAACTTGCACACTATGTCCCAAATTATCCGCCGCAGCTTTAATTGGTATCCCCAAAATATGCGCCCGGATTGCCCAAGCGTGACGTAAATCATAAGGTTTAAAATCCAATCCTATCTTGCGAAACCACCAACTAACTCGTTGTGTTAACGCCGTTATCTCCGCATGATTAGTGTTATCTTTTTTTGCGATCGCACTCCTCAACATCTCTAAATATTTCGGATTTCTTAAATCAAATTCCTCAATCCATCGTCTATGTAAAGGTAATGCTTCTCTTTCCCCAGTCTTAGAATCCTTATGAACTTTCCATGTCAAATCTGTATTTTCTTGACTCAACCACCAATCAATATCGGGATTAATAAAAAGTTCCCGTGGACGTAAACCAAAAACTGCTAACATTCCATACGTCCAGCGCCAAAGTTGCCAGCTATCTTGAACATTTTGATTTACTTGATTACCTCTGTTATACAAATAATCTTCAAACTTGATAATTCCATCAGCTATTTCCGCATCTGTAGGGATAGTGCGGGAACTATTTTCAGGCATTTTGGAATATTTAGATAAATCGATTTCGATTTTAAATGTTATGCAAAATGCCGATATAGCTCTGGCTGCATTATATTTAGCCCATTCTTTATCGATTTGCTCAATTGAACTTATCAAATTTTCTGCGATCGCTAAATCTTTAGGATTAGTAAATCGTTTAGTTCGGGAAAAGTAATAAAAAAAAGTATGCTCACTTTTGGTAGTTCGTTTATGAGTCTTAAAATACTCTTCTTCAAATTGCTCAAGTAATTCTCCTATAGTCTTAAATCCTTTCTTAACTGCCTCATTACCTAAATATTTATCATTCCACTCAAAAGTTTTACGAGCGATTAACTTCCCTAACTCATAAGCTTCTTCCTCAGCCGTCTTGAGTCCATCCAAGTTAGAGGGAATATTCAAACTGATATTGTATTGTTTTCTCCCAGTACCATTGCTATCTTTATCTCCCGGCTTAATTGGTAACGTCGCCCGTAATTGCAGACTTCCATTCGATTCTCTAATTGTCACCTTTGCCTTTGCAGACTTCAAACGCAGATTAACTTTCTCTAATTCTAGTAGTACTTTCGTTCTCATATGTTCTTTTTGCTGCTGTGCTTGCAAAGATGAGCAAAAAAACGGCAATTTTTTAATCACCTTGGTTCAGGACAACATTTAGATGATGCGTGAGTCCTGAACCGAATTATGCTGTGTTTTTAGCCTATATTTAGCCTAAAAATAAATGTGTTATCAACGAACAATGTTTAGAACAGACACTGTTTATTGCAAACATTAGACAGTTGAAAAAAATTAAACCAAAAAAAGGATTACTCCGGCCCTTATCACGGTTATGACGGCTTTGCCATCTTCGCTCGTGATATGGACTTGGCACTCAACAGCCCAACCTGGTCATTAATTGGCGCTCCTTGGAATGAAAAAGCTCAGGCGAAGAAGGCTGAAGCTAAGGCTAAGGCTGCCGTTTAGGGAAATGGGAGAGTGAGATAAGTAAGGAGAACCTGGGGCTAAAACCCCAGGGGGGAGTTGGGAATCCAAAATTCAAAATTGAAAGATTAAAAATTCGTTTTGATTTTTGCATTTTGAATTTTGAATCATATTCCCACTCCCGCCTCAAATCCTCATTCCTCGATCAGTAAAGAATTCAGTAACCTTGGAGATCCAGAAATGCCTCAGAATCCAGAAAAAATTCAAGATCACGTCGAGTTATTCCACCAACCTGAGTACCAACAGCTATTTGAAAACAAAAAGCAGTTTGAAAACGGTCACGAACCCGAAGAAGTAACACGGGTTGCAGAGTGGACGAAGGGTTGGGATTATCGTGAAAAGAACTTCGCTCGTGAAGCTTTAACCGTTAACCCTGCTAAAGGTTGCCAACCACTAGGAGCAATCTTTGCTGCTGTTGGTTTTGAAGGTACTCTACCTTTCGTTCAAGGTTCTCAAGGTTGCGTTGCTTACTTCCGCACCCACTTAACCCGTCACTACAAAGAACCATTCTCTGGTGTATCTTCTTCAATGACTGAAGATGCAGCCGTGTTTGGTGGTCTGCAAAACATGATTGACGGTTTGGCGAACTCTTACCAACTGTACAAGCCCAAGATGATCGCTGTCTGCACCACCTGTATGGCAGAAGTAATTGGTGATGACTTACAAGCCTTCATCAACAACGCTAAGAGTGCAGGTTCAGTTCCTCAAGATTTCCCAGTACCTTACGCTCATACTCCTAGCTTTGTCGGTTCCCACATCACTGGTTACGACAACATGATGAAGGGAATTCTTTCTAACCTGACCGCAGGTCATAAGAAAGAAACCAGCAATGGTAAAATCAACTTCATCCCAGGTTTTGACACCTACGTAGGTAACAACCGCGAAATCAAGCGGATTGCTTCGCTGTTCGGCTTTGACTACACAATTCTAGCCGACAACAGCGACTACCTGGATTCACCAAACACAGGTGAATTCGATATGTACCCAGGTGGTACAAAGTTAGAAGATGCAGCAGATTCAATCAATGCGAAAGCTACGATCGCTCTGCAAGCACACTCTACACCCAAAACCCGCGAGTACATCGAGAAAGAATGGAAGCAACCAACTTCAGTTTCCCGTCCTTGGGGCATTAAGGGTACTGATGAGTTCTTGATGAAACTCAGCGAATTGAGTGGTATCCCTATTCCCGAACAATTGGAAATTGAACGCGGTCAGGCAGTTGATGCCATGACTGACTCCCACTCATGGATTCACGGCAAGCGCTTCGCTATCTACGGCGAACCAGATTTAGTATACAGCGTAGTTGGCTTTATGCTAGAAATGGGTGCTGAACCTGTGCATATCTTGGTTCACAACAGCAACGAAGTATTTGAAGCAGAAATCAAAGAATTGCTTGCTTCTAGCCCCTTCGGTCAACATGCAACTGTTTGGCCTGGTAAGGACTTGTGGCACATGCGTTCATTGTTGTTCACCGAACCAGTAGACTTTTTGGTTGGTAACACCTACGGTAAGTACCTGTGGCGCGACACCAAGATTCCCCTCGTGAGAATCGGCTACCCCATCATGGATCGCCACCACTTACACCGCTACGCCACCATTGGTTATCAAGGTGTGATCAACCTCCTCAACTGGACTGTAAACACCCTGTTTGAAGAAATCGATCGCAACACCAACATTCCTTCTAAGACAGATATTTCCTACGACTTGATTCGTTAGAAATTGCGTAGAAACACAACGTGTTAATTAAAGGGTGAAGAAGGGGATTAGGGACTAGGGACTAGGGACTGGGGACTGGGGACTGGGAAAACGCCCAATGCCCAATACCCAATCCCCAATCACCAATCCCCAATCCCCAACTTCCCTTTTTCTTGATAGCATTTACCCAAGGAATTTATAGATGGAAACCATCAATCACACTCACGAACATACTCACACTCATCCTCATCCTAATTACCATCCACCTAACCAGAAAAAACCAGGATGGTTCCATAATCTTCTTAATCCGTTGCGTGGTGTAGTGGATGGAATTCAGGTTAAAAATAATCGCATCGCTCATCTAATTTGCCAAACAATTCCTTGTTGTTGTCCCTTTGAGCGACAAATTAAATTATTTGGGAAGTGTATTGATATTCCACCACTATGTAAACTCAATCCTTTATATGACGAATTTGTAGGATTGCGTTTCCGCGCTCTATCTTACCTGACCGATGTCTGTGGAGAGGATGTCACAAGATACATTTGTTAGTCATTGGTCATTGATCATTAGTCATTGCTAGAGACGCGATTAATCGCGTCTGTACAATAGTCAATTCAAATGACAAATGACAAAGGACAATTAACAATTAAGAGAAGAGAGATGAAAAGCACCCAAGG
Organism: Nostoc sp. DedQUE04; assembly: GCF_034530995.1. Classification (NCBI taxonomy): domain Bacteria; kingdom Bacillati; phylum Cyanobacteriota; class Cyanophyceae; order Nostocales; family Nostocaceae; genus Nostoc; species Nostoc sp. DedQUE04. The sequence goes on from NZ_JAVRCA010000040.1 coordinate 24,326, forward strand.
CAAAATCAACGAGCTGCTGACTGAGACAGGATGCGAACATAATCAGCACAAACAAGCAGAAAAGAAAAACAAGTCATGCGCTCAACAGGCACAACCTGGCGCGGCTCAAGGGGGCTGTGCCTTTGATGGTGCAATGATTGCTCTAGTGCCGATCGCAGATGCTGCTCATTTAGTCCACGGGCCGATCGCCTGTGCTGGTAATTCCTGGGGCAGTCGTGGTAGTCTATCGTCTGGCCCGCAACTCTACAAAATGGGCTTTACCACTGACTTGGGTGAAAATGATGTCATCTTCGGTGGCGAAAAGAAGCTCTACAAAGCGATTCTGGAACTTCACGAGCGCTACCAACCAGCAGCAGTATTTGTCTATGCCACTTGCGTTACAGCCTTAATTGGCGATGATATGGATGCTGTCTGCAAAGCGGCGGCTGAGAAAATTGGTATTCCTGTTGTTCCAGTCATTGCTCCAGGATTTATTGGCAGTAAAAATCTCGGCAACCGTTTTGGCGGTGAATCTTTATTAGAATATGTTGTCGGCACAGCAGAACCGGAACATACAACGCCCTATGATATTAACTTAATCGGTGAATACAACATCGCCGGGGAAATGTGGGGAGTAACACCACTGTTAGAAAAATTAGGCATCCGTATTTTGTCTAAAATTACGGGCGATGCTCGCTACAATGAAATTCGCTACGCCCACCGCGCCAAGCTCAACGTCATGATCTGCTCGCGAGCGCTGCTCAATATGGCGAGAAAGATGGAGGAGCGTTACAACATCCCCTACATTGAAGAGTCTTTCTACGGCATCGATGATATGAATCGCTGTCTGCGAAATATCGCCGCTAAATTAGGCGACGCTGATTTGCAAGAGCGGACAGAAAAGCTAATTGCAGAAGAAACGGCTGCTTTAGATTTGGCACTAGCTCCCTATCGCGCTCGACTCAAAGGTAAGCGGGTTGTTTTATATACAGGTGGTGTCAAGAGTTGGTCGATTATCTCGGCTGCTAGAGACTTAGGCATTGAAGTTGTTGCTACCAGTACTCGAAAAAGTACTGAAGAAGATAAAGCCAAAATCAAGAAGTTGATTGGCAACGATGGCATCATGCTGGAGAAAGGCAACGCTCAAGAATTGCTACAACTGGTTAAAGACACCAAAGCAGATATGCTGATTGCTGGTGGACGTAACCAATACACAGCTTTGAAAGCTCGAATTCCTTTCCTTGATATCAACCAAGAACGCCACCATCCTTATGCAGGTTATGTGGGAATGATTGAGATGGCGCGGGAACTGTACGAAGCTCTGTATAGCCCGATTTGGGAACAAATACGCAAACCCGCTCCTTGGGAAGAAGAGGAGGAAGTTTAATGGCGGCTGTATCCTCGTTCCCAGACTCAGGCTGGGAACGCATTCCTGAAGGGCTGCTGCCCTTCATTTTAGAGCAGATGAGGCAGAGCCTCACTGTCAGCATTCCCCGGCGGAGCCAGGGAACGAGAAAGTCCGCCTTGGAGGAGGAAGTTTAATGGCGATCGTTACCGCTTCTAACAAAGCACTGACAGTTAATCCCCTCAAGCAGAGTCAAGCTTTGGGCGCAACCTTAGCCTTTTTGGGATTGAAAGGGACAATGCCCTTATTCCACGGTTCTCAAGGTTGTACTGCTTTCGCCAAAGTTGTCCTCGTGCGGCATTTCCGGGAAGCGATTCCCCTAGCTACCACAGCGATGACGGAAGTCACTACAATCTTGGGTGGTGAAGAGAATGTAGAGCAAGCAATTCTGACTCTGGTGGAAAAGGCTAATCCAGAAATTATTGGTTTATGTAGTACTGGGTTAACGGAAACTAGAGGCGATGACATTGAAGGGTTTCTGAAGGAAATCCGCGATCGCCATCCAGAATTGAATGATTTAGCGATCGTTTTTGCACCTACCCCAGATTTTAAAGGTGCGTTGCAAGATGGCTTTGCTGTTGCTGTCGAAAGCATAGTTAAGGAAATTCCCCGCACAGGTGGACTCAGAACTGAACAAGTCACAGTTTTGGCGGGTTCTGCCTTCACACCTGGGGATGTACAGGAAATCAAAGAGATAATCACGTCCTTTGGACTAGTGCCGATTTTTGTACCTGACCTTGGCGCTTCTCTAGATGGTCATTTAGAGGATAATTATAGTGCGGTTACAGTCAGTGGCACTACCTTAAAACAGCTACGAGAAGTAGGTAGTTCTGCCTTTACCCTGGCATTAGGTGAAAGTATGCGGGGGGCTGCCAAGATTCTCGAAGAACGCTTTGGCACACCTTATGAGGTGTTTGGCGAACTGACAGGATTAGAACCAGTAGATGAATTTATCCAAGCATTGGCGATTCTGAGCGGTAACAGCGTACCCGAAAAATACCGCCGCCAACGTCGTCAGTTGCAAGATGCGATGCTGGATACCCACTTTTACTTCGGTGCAAAACGAGTTTCCTTAGCACTGGAACCAGATTTGTTGTGGTCAACAGTGCATTTCCTGCAATCGATGGGAGCGCAAATTCATGCAGTGGTGACAACCACGCGATCGCCTCTCTTAGAAAAACTCCCGGTTAAAAGCATCACCATTGGCGACTTAGAAGACTTTGAGAGTTTAGCGGGTGGTTCTGATTTGCTAATTGGTAACTCGAATGTGGGTGCGATCGCAAAACGCCTTTCGATTCCTCTTTATCGTTTAGGATTGCCCATTTATGACCGCTTAGGTAATGGTCAATTTACCAAAGTTGGCTATCGAGGCACGATGGAGCTTTTATTTGGCATCGGCAACCTGTTTTTAGAGGCAGAAGAAGCGAGAGTTAAACAGTTCCAAGAGTTCGGAACTGTGAGCGCAGAGTTTTGAATTCACACTTGAAATTCAAAACAGTTCAGTTAAGAGTTGATCCTCCCTAACCCTCGTTAAGGCGTGTATACACAAGTCGAATTACCCCCCTTAATCCCCCCTTATAAAGGGGGGAAACAATAAATCAAATCTAGTTCCCTCCCTTTATAAGGGGGAAACAATAAATCAAATCTAGTTCCCTCCCCTTTATAAGGGGAGGGTTAGGGTGGGGTAAAACCTTAGTTAATCAGCTATTTAAGACTTGTGTATCGTGGCTTTTTAAGGGGGATCTTCCAAGACTAAATATTACTAACTGAACCGTATTGCTTCAAAATTCAAAACTTTAGAGAGGAGAATTACAATGAAAATAGCCTTCACGACGAGTGACCGAGTTCATATTAATGCTCACTTCGGATGGGCAAAAATGATTGATGTTTACGAAATTACCGATGAGGGATATCACTTCGTAGAAACCCTCACCTTTGAAGGCGAACTCAAAGAAGATGGGAATGAAGATAAAATCACCCCAAAACTTGAGTCAATAGGCGACTGTACGATTATTTACGTAACAGCAATTGGTGGTAGCGCCGCCGCTCGGTTAATCAAGAAAGGTGTCACCCCAGTGAAGGCGCGATCGGAAGAAGAAGAAATTAGCGAAGTGCTAAATAAGCTAGTGAAAACCCTCAAAGGTAATCCTCCACCTTGGTTGCGTAAAGCTTTACAGCCAAAAACCACAAACTTTGCTGATGAAATTGAAGACGAAGCAACAGTATGACCACAAATAATAGTGTTAACGGAACTGCTACAACAGAAGTCTTGAACTCACCTTTCCTGAAGGTATTAATTAAACAAATCCGTGGTCAAGACAGTTATGGAGTTTATCGTACTTGGTCGGATGAGTTGATTCTCAAACCCTTTATTGTTACCAAACAAAAGAAACGGGAAATCTCCGTTGAGGGCGAAGTCGATCCGATCACGCAAGCACGAATTATGGCATTTTTTCGGGCTGTAGCGGCTGGAATTGAACAAGAAACAGGTTTGATATCTCAGGTTGTAGTTGATTTGAGCCATGAAGGATTTGGCTGGGCGCTAGTTTTTTCTGGTCGTCTCTTGTTAGCTGTGAAAACCTTGCGAGATGCTCATCGCTTTGGCTTTGACTCAGTAGAGAAATTAGCAGAAGAGGGAGAAAACTACGTCAAAAAAGGTCTTGATTTGGCGAAACGTTTTCCTGAAGTTGGCAAAATTTAATTAGTCATTGGTCATTAGTCATTAGTCATTGGTAAATAACTACTGACAAACTACAAAGGACAACTGACTAATGACAAAGGACAAAGGACGAAGGACAAATGACAATTGAGGAACTACAAGGACAAATCAGACGGCTCAACAGTAAAGCAGGTCAAATGAAAATGGATCTGCATGATTTAGCTGAAGGTCTGCCAACAGATTACAACCAACTTATGGATGTTGCCGCCGCAACTTATGAAATCTATCGTCAGTTAGATGAACTTAAGCAACATCTGAAACAATTGGAGAATGCGAAATGACTGGAACTATTGATGAATTCAAGAAACTCGTAGATGCAGAAGAATTTTTTCAATTCTTTAATATGTCCTACGATTTAGAAGTTGTGAATGTAAATCGTTTACATATTCTGAAAAAGTTTTCTCAATATATACAGGAAATTGATGATAATTCTCCTGACTTGAATCAAGAAGAGAGACTAAATCAATATTCTTTGGCTTTGCAAAAGGCTTATCAGGTATTTGTCGAATCAACACCTCACGAACAAAAGCTGTTCAAAGTGTTTAACGACAAGCCGAAAAATGTAGTCACACTGACAGAAATCACTTCTGATTAGGAGGTATAAATTGGTTAACCTAACGCCTACCGAATTAGAACGCTATCGTCGCCAAATGATGCTTCCGAATTTTGGCGAAACAGCACAGAAGCGCCTGAAGTCAGCGACGGTTTTGGTTACAGGTGTGGGGGGATTAGGCGGTACGGCGGCGCTTTACTTAGCAGTAGCGGGCGTTGGGCGGCTAATCCTAGTCCGGGGTGGTGACTTGCGGCAAGATGATATGAATCGTCAGGTTCTTATGACTGATGATTGGGTAGGTAAGCCAAGGGTATTCAAAGCTAAAGAAACTCTGGATGCGATCAATCCTGATGTCCAAGTGGAAGCTGTTCATGATTACATCACCCCGGAAAATGTAGATTCGTTAGTGCAATCTGCTGATATGGCTCTTGATTGCGCCCACAACTTTACAGAGCGCAATTTGTTAAATGAAGCCTGCGTGCGATCGCGTAAACCAATGGTGGAAGCCGCAATGAATGGGATGGAGGCTTACCTGACGACGATTATTCCTGGTGTGACTCCTTGTTTATCTTGTCTGTTTCCAGAAAAGCCTGATTGGGATCAGCGGGGCTTTTCAGTTCTAGGTGCTGTTTCTGGAACCCTAGCTTGTTTAACGGCGTTGGAAGCTATCAAGCTGATCACCGGGTTTAGTCAGCCTCTATTGTCGCAATTACTGACAATCGACTTAAATCGGATGGAATTTGCTAAACGCCGTTCTCACCGCGATCGCTCTTGTCCAGTATGCGGCAATAGTGCGCCTTGGAGACACGCGCAATCCAATTCGATGGAACCCACAGTCAATAGTCATTAGTCATTAGTCATTGGTCATTGGTCATTAGTCATTGGTCATTAGTCATTGGTGAATAACAAAGGACAACTGACAAATGACAAAGGACAACTAACAAATGACAACCCCACCTGAAATCAGAACAACTAATCGCTACAAATCAGGAGAACTGATGGCCGTTATTTTATCAGAAAAAGCAGAATTTCATCTGCGGGCATTCCTTAAAGGTTCCGCACCCGATGCTGATGGCGCAACGAAAGGTGTCCGCATCTCTGTAAAAGATGGTGGTTGCAGTGGCTACGAATATGCGATCGATATCACCAGCAAGCCCCAACCAGATGATTTGGTAAGTCAGCAAGGCAAAGTGCTGGTTTACGTTGATGCCAAAAGTGCGCCGTTATTAGACGGAGTTATTGTTGACTTCGTTGAGGGAGTGATGGAAAGCGGTTTTAAATTCATCAACCCTAATGCAACTGATACCTGCGGTTGTGGAAAGTCTTTTAAAACAGGCGACTGTACGCCTACTGGTGTACCTTGCAGCTAAGATCATTTCGTTAGTGCTAAGTCAATTGTAGAGATTTCCCATAAACGCACTCCGCAGAGTTTCAATGCCCTTGAGATAGCTTCTAGTTCGCATTGCATCCCTTATCTCTATAAAAAAGCTAACTAAACTTAGCATCTCTGTCAGAAGAAGGGAAGCAAAAAGTAGGATAGGTTGCTCAAAAAATTCGGAAATTAGACCAACTGTATAACGTTTGAGGAGAATCTGAAAATGGCTTCCTACCAAGTTAGATTAATCAACAAAAAAGAAGACATCGACACCACAATTGAAGTTGACGAAGAAACTACCATCTTAGAAGCAGCAGAAGAAAATGGTATTGAGTTGCCCTTTTCATGTCATGCCGGCTCTTGCTCTAGCTGTGTTGGTAAAGTTGTCGAAGGTGAAGTTAATCAAGACGATCAAAACTTTTTAGATGACGATCAGGTTTCTAAAGGATACGCTCTACTTTGTGTAACTTATCCTCGTTCTAATTGCACAATTAAAACACATCAAGAAGCATATCTGGTCTAAATTATTACTTTGGTTGCTGCCTTTTGCAACCAAATAACAAATGAAGGATGAAGGATGAAAATATACTTCCTTCCTCCTTTCAAAATTCCTAATTTATAATTAAATATCTACCCGCTTTAGTGTTATTGGCTATTTATTAGAATTATTTATAATGCAAGAGCTAGAAATCGTAACTTTTTATAAAAATCAAAATAGAATAATCTTGAAAAAACTTGTATTAATAGGAATAGTAATAGGAATTTATATCAGTTTATGACAAAAAAAAATTTATTCTCAATATTGATAACATAGATTTTGTCCTAGATTTAGAAAGTGTCCGAGCGATTTATGTTCGCATTATTGATAATTCCATTAATTAACCTTTATGTATAGTCTTATTTAATCATTTCTGAAACATCAAACACCTGGCTTTTTAAATAAGTTGAGTATCTGTGATTTTCAATTTGAAAAATCTAATATGATTGCTGCAATTACGCTTGAATACGTTATTGCACTCTAATTGTATAAATAAATGCAATTTTATATGAAAATATAGAGTGGCTCACAAAGGAAGCCAACTCTATTTTTTAATCAACAGCAACGATCACATCTGATGATTTAATCACAGCATAGGCTTGCTTACCTTCTGCAAGTGATAGCTTTTCCGCTGATGATTTTGTGATGATTGATACTAGCTCTACTCCTGGCGCTAGTTCTAAAGTTATCTCAGTATTAACTGAACCATGTACAACTTTTTTGACAGTACCCTTCAGAGAATTACGAGCGCTAATTTCCATGTTTTTAATTCACTAATTTTGACTATTTATACTTTAGTAAGTTAGCAAGTTTTTATTTTAAAAATAGATTTTTTTAAAATATCTTAATAATTTTGAAATCACCTCATTTACTTAACGGTAGTATCTCTGCTTGACGAGCATTACACGAATAGGTGGGGCGGTCATTTGCTCCAAAAAGTAAGATAAAAAATTTAAAAAAAGTAATTATTAATGATAATATACATCAAATTTAAAACAGCTAATTTTATGTATAAGTACTGAGGTTATATGATAACTGTATCTTTATAATAACTAAGCTAAAAAGAGGTTCATATTGTGCAGGATCGAGTTAATACAACAAGGCAAAATCTATTTTTTGAACACTTAAGTCTAGGTGTAGGTGTAGGATTTCCTGTTCCTAAAGACTGGTTGCCAATAACGAGTTTTCCTTTACTAATCATAGTAGGTATGACTGGCGTAGGAAAAAGCACGATTGCAAAAGCTTTGGCTAAAGAAGGCTTGGATTTTACACTTTTACCTAATCGTCGTGTTTTAACCGAACGCGTAATAATTGCGCCAATGTTAAAAATGCAAGAGAAACTCATACAACCCCATTGCCGGATTAAACGCCTAACTTATACTCGTCTTTATAGAGAATACTTTCCTGGTGGAATGGGTCACATCTTAGCTTCGCTACATATTAATCCACAACAAGTCAACTCTATGTTAGTTTTCGATAGTTTACGTGGTGAAAATGAGATTCGCTATGCAGCTAAAGCTTTAAAAAATGCTAAATTTGTAATGTTGACTGCACCAAATACTGTACGTTTAGAAAGGCTTATAAAACGTCATGATTCTTTCGATCGAATTGCTAATCAAGAGTTAGACGAGCGGATGCAAATTATTCCAGAAGTCTTGAGTAATTTTGCTAGTTTGGGCGTACCAGAAGCTTCTGCTTATTTTACTCCTAAAGAAGAACAACAAATCTTAGAACTTATCAGTAAACAAGTTATCACAAGTCTAGAATTGCGGGAAAAACTAAAAATATTTGTCGAAGAAAGTCAGAACTATGATTCGGTTTTGACGAAACAGATTTTAGAGGCGATGGATACGAGCGATCGCTCTCTTATAATTGATACTATAGTCAGTCCTCAAGAATCAGCCAAAGCAATTATTTCTCAATTATACAAATCTGCTAATATAAAAACTAATAAGTGAATATCCTTAGTCAGAATTAGTATAGGGATTGCTCAATGTCGCTATCTGAATTTGCAATTGTAGAAAGTACTCTCCGTGAAGGCGAACAATTTGTCAAAGCCAATTTTTCTTCAGATGATAAAGTCGAGATTGCTGAAGCCCTTGCTGAGTTTGGAGTGGAATATATAGAGTTAACGTCACCAATTGCTTCACCTCAGTCTAGACGAGACTGTGAACGATTGGCTCAGTTAGGCTTGCCATCCAAAATATTAACTCACATTCGCTGTCACTTAGAAGATGCTAAAGTTGCTTTAGCAACAGGCGTAGCCGGGATTAATTTAACTATTGGTAGTTCTTCTTTGATGCGTCAGTTCAGTCATGGTAAAAATATTAATCAAATTATTGATTTAGCATCTGAAGTTTTAACTTTTATCCATCAACAATCTCCCGATGTTGAGTTACGGTTTTCAGCTGAGGATTCGTCACGCACTTCCATAGAAGATTTAATCACAATTTACTCGGAGATTGAAAAATTAGGAGTTGTCAAACGCATAGGAATTGCCGATACAGTAGGAATTATTACGCCAATGCAAGTATTTGAATTAGTGAAGACTTTGCGCCAGTTCACTAATTTAGATATTGAGTTTCATGGTCATAATGATACAGAATGTGCAAATGCTAACAGTTATACAGCATTGGAAGCAGGAGCAACTCATATTGACACTTGTGTTCTGGGTATTGGTGAACGCAATGGTATTACCTCACTAGCTGGATTCATCGCTAGGTTATATGCCACAAATCCAGAACAGATTAAATCGAAATATCGCTTAGATCGACTTGGTTACTTGCATGAATTAGTTGCGAGAAAAGTTGGAATTTCTATTCCTTTTAACCATTGTGTTTTTGGTGAGAGTGCTTTTAGTCATAAAGCTGGCATTCATACTAAAGCTATGCTTAATAACTCTGAGACTTATGAAGCTATTAATCCCAGGAGTTTTGGTGTAACGCGCTCAATCTTAATTAATCATAAATTGGCTGGAAAACAGGCGGTTAATTACCGAGCGAATGAATTAGGACTTTCTTTTAATTTATCCCAGCTTAAAGATATTACCAATATGTTAAAAACTTTAGCTGACAAACAAAATCTTACCATCGAAGATGTAGACAATATTTTATATTCTTATCATTGCCAGTAAATTTAAAAATATACGCACTTACTATTCAAGTGCAGATCCCCGACTTATTGAAGAAGTCGGGGATCTAAATCCACTTATATCTGCTATTAATCTATTTTATAAAAGAAAACTGTAAAAATTACTGCTTTTCCATTATTTTTCAAGCTTTTTTAAGAAGAATGTTCGCTGTTCTTTAGAAATGATTCATAATTTAAACTTATAAAATTGATAGCATATATGTAAGTTAAAAGGATTTAAATAGCATTTTGGCAAAAATGGTGAGCAATGCTCACCATTCTATTTGTGAAGCAAATTTATATTAGTAAAAAAGTTAAATTAGGAGTAATTATGAATCGAACCAACAGTCAAAGTTTGAGTGAAGTAACAACTCAATGGTTAATAGCAAAAGGCTACAATCTTAATGATTTAAATCAGCCGGGTGAAAATGGCGATACAGCTTTGATGAAAGCGACAAGAGAAGGAGTTTATACAGTCGTCAAAGAACTAATTGATGCTGGTGCAGATATCAATGCTCAAAATAGCGATCGCAACAATGCTTTGTGGTTTGCTTGTTTTGGTAATTACTACGATTTAATTAATTTACTGTTGGCTCATAACATTGACATTAACAACCAAAATGATAACGGTGCAACTGTTTTAATGTATGCGGCATCAGCCGGAAAGACAGAAGTTGTAAAGTTACTTTTACAACATCATCCTAATTTATATTTAAAAAACTTAGATGATTATAAAGCAATAGATTTTGCTAGCAACGTAGAAGTCTTAAGGATAATTAAAAATGCCATCAAGTCAGATATTGGGCAAAGCTTATCATGACGCTACCAAGCATTCTTACTTATCGGTACAACTCGATCCAAATTATGTAGATGCTTCAACACAGCCATCTTCATTTAAAGTTTATCCCAAGTTTTATCGGAGAGTGAAATTAAATCTCAATAATCCTGTTCACTCTTTTATCTCGCTAACCAGTGCAATAACACTAGAAAAAGTATATAAAGATGGCCCATTAAAACTGCGAGTGAATCCATCAGCAGGCGCTCTGTATCCTACGGAAGTTTACGTACAGGTTCGCGGCATTGAGGGAATAGTAAATGGTATATACCATCTAGAAGTTGAGAATAATTGTCTAACTCTCATCTATGAATTAATTGATGATGGGTTAGAAAATTATATTATACCGGGTAAATGTATCAACGGATTCATCTTTTTAATTAGTTGTGTTTATTATAGGTCTAGCTGGAAATATCAAAACAGGAGCATAAGATATTGCTTCTTAGATAGCGGACACCATTTAGGTGCAGTTGCCGCTTCAGCTTTTCTCCACAACCGAGATATACAACTAGTTTTTGACTTTGATAAACTTGCCCTCAATTCAGATTTAGGATTTGAGAATAAAGAGTTTATCACTGCTTGTGCGGTGTCAGGAGAAGTACAAGACAAGAAAATCAGAAGCTTAAGGCTGAAAGTTCCTTTTGTCTCTGGTACTGATTATTTTGAACCTAATCAATTTATTGAAGATGCCTATCAAGCAACTACTCTACAAAAGAGTCGCCAGCAGAAATTAGAGTATCCTCAATTTAACTTTGATAAGGATAAATTTTCTCAAACTGTTTGGAATAGACGTTCTATTAGACGTTTCCGGAAAGAGGCTATTTCTCAAGAAGATTATTTATATGTAGTGCAACAACTTCAGCAGTCAATACCGACAGAAAACTATGAGGAGATAGAAATTTACTCAGTGGTGCATCGAGTAGAGAGAATGACACCTGGGTTATATAAAGGTACGTGTTTGATTAAAGCGGGTAACTTTAGTGAAAAGACAGGTTACTTATGTATTAATCAAGCTATTGCTAGAGATGGCGCTGTAACTTTATTTTTTGTGTCAGATTATTTAAATTATCAAACTGCTATGCAAATAGCTGGTTTTCTGGGACAGAGACTTTATTTAACTAGTAATTATTTGGGAATTCAATGTAGTGGGATTGGTGCTTATTATGATGAGGAAACCAAAGAATTATTAGAAACAAATGAAGATGTACTTTATGGAATGGTGATTGGAATATAAGCAGGAAGCTAAAGAGAGATGCCTAGAAAGATGTATTACTTTAATGGTGATGACTCACATCCGATACAACCGACATCGGCAGATATTATACTGCGGCAGCAACTAGAGTATTCTATTAGCAGATACTTTTATGACGCTTGCGATCGCACCATTCAAAATCTGCTGTCTGATTGTCGGTGGTATGTCACAACCCACGCCAATGCTCTGACATTGGTAATTGAATGTCCCGATCAAGTTATTAATTGGCGTGTTTTACAAAAAATTGTGCCAATGGGGACATTACTCTACGGAATTGTTAACAGTGCTAAAATCCGTGTTTGTCCGCCAGAGAGTCAAGGCGTACCTTTTGAAATGAGGGTAGATGAACTTTCTGTTTATCGGGATTGGGCGTGATTCGATTTTGGATTTTAGATTTTGGATTTTGGATTAGTTAATATTCTGGCTGATAAGTGCAGCTACCTCTTCAAAAACTAAATCAGCAGAATCTTTGACAACAGGACTTAACTCTAGTCCCAAACCAAGATTTGCCGCTTCAATTAAATAAACTGTGACATCTTCAGGAAAGTCATTTTGAAATATTTTCCGTCCGGCGGCTAAAGCATTATCCCAACGAAAATCGTGCAAGTTATAATTAGGTTCGGGCATTGCTTCCAGTTCTTTTCCTGGAACTTTAAACACAGCACCGGGTTCAGAACCAGTTGAACTTGCATCAATAATTACTAATTGTTTACTACCTCTAGCTTGAAACATTACTTCCATCCCTGCGGTGCCACAGTCATATACTCGCACATGAGGATGAGGGTTTTCAGCTAGATATTTTTGTAAGCGTTGGGCAATGATTACGCCTACTGCGTCATCACTGCGATTGAGATTGCCGCAACCGATAATAGTGAGCATGGGATGAGATTTAATTGTTTAAGCAGTTGCAAATTCAGTCAAAGCGCGATCGCTTGGAGGATGAAAAGCTAACACAATATCACTTTGGGGAACCCCTGCGTTTAATAATTCCGTGGCAATACCTTCTTCAGTCCAATCTTCTTCGATCCAAATTTTGTTATTTTTAATCCGAATATGTACAGTAATACCTTTAATTCTGCGATTTTTTTGCCAGCCAATCTGAAACCATAGATATTGATCGCGTTCATCATCGAGTGCTAAAAGGCTCTCTAAGTCGTCATCAGACGAGCTATTGCAGATGCGGTCATATTCTATGAGAATATTTTTAATAATATATCTGTAGTGACTTAGTTTATCCATTGAACTATAACCTCACTTTCGACATCTACAACCATTAATAAGACTTGATTCTGCTGAACTACTAACGTAATTGCTTTTAGCTGGAAAAAATTTTCATAAGTGCTTTGCTTGATTGCTAAATAAAGTTGATATTGAGGTTCTGTAACTTTAATCAGATTACGATAAAAAATATATTGACCTAAAGCATTTTCAAAGTCATTTATTGGCGATTTTCCCAGGAAGCTTTTAATTTCAACAATAATTTTAGTTCCGTTGCGTTCAGCTGCAAGTGTTCTCTCAGCCGCTAGGTCAGCAAATAGCTTAGTATTTTCATACTTGATGATGTAAGGGTCATCTGTAATTATCCAACCGTCTTTGATGACAGCTGCTTTTACAGCATTATGGTAGAAATCCCTAGCGGGCATAGAGTCACAAAATTATAGTAAGTATATTCTAGCAATACCACAGTAGGTATGTAGTTGTGAGATTGCTGGTGAAGTGATCGTAGTTAAGACAGCTAGTTAGCTTGTTATATCTATGCTGGATTTGGGAATAATCTAGTCAGCTTACTGACTTTTACTAATTTCAATAACTTAAAATTATGGATTTTTGGGATGCACTGAAAAAGGGAGTAATTTGGGGGTCTGGTCTCTAGGTATTGGTTTGGGCATTCTAGCAGGTTTATTTTTTGTATTCTTAAATTATGCTGGAGTTGCAGATTCAATATCTACAGTAGTTATCTGTGTGATTTTTTTCGGATTTGGAGGTATTATTCTAGGCGGAATCCTCGCTCTAAGTATTTTAAGTGCAATAGGCACCCTAAAATTTTTAACTGGGTATGTGTCTTCCTGGGAGGAAGTATTATAAGCATTTTAACTTCTCTTCTGACTACTCTAATTGGTGGTTTAGCTGGCTGGATAAGCTTTTCATTCATTCCAATCTTATTGTTTTCATGTCAATATCTGTCTTAAAAGTAACCTGAGTGGGTTGAAAAAGCTTTAAACGAATCAATTGTAATGTTTCTATCAAGTATACTTTTGACTTTTCTAGTGTTTTGTTTCCACAACTTAACTGGCATTACTTTGCGTGGTATGTAACTGTAAATTTGTCTATGGAGCGATCGCAATTTAACAGTTAACAGTAATTGAAGTTTGTAATACAGCCAATCATTAGTGACTAAAACAGAGGCTTTGACTGATGGGACAGACAAAGCCTCTGAAAAAGAATTTATCAGCAGTCAACTATAACTCTACACCATGTTTCTTCGCAACTTCAGTCAGTTTCTCATACTGATGTTGTGATGCTTGAGTTAATATCTCTTCAGCCTGTTCTTTAGTACTTCCCTCTTTAGGAATTAAATACTTGACGTAAAGAGATACAAAATCAGCAGCGATCGCTAAACCAGATAAAGCGTGTTTGTCAGCTTCCTTACCAGCGATCGCTGCTACCAAACCAGCTTTAATTGGGTCTGGTTTAACTTTCATGAACTGCTCGACAAGTTTAGGAACGTAGTCTTCTGGTGGCAAATTATCTAACTTACTTCTATCAGGAGTAAAGTTATATTCTGCGGCTTGAGCTTGCTCTAAAACACACCATTCTATGTATTCTTGCAATGCTGCATCGGGAACGCGAGGAAGATAATTATGTAGCGCTAAATCAGACACAAGCTTACCGTGTAAATTGCTGTTTTATGCAAATGCATTAATGCAAGCCTAACTCACTGTTTATGGAAGTTTTAGTATGTTACGCTACGACTGTTGAATCAGCTGATTGTGTAAATGATTAATCCTGAATCTGAGCCATGTTTGCGCGTTTATCAGCCATTGCCTATAATTACGCAACGGGAAGAGACAGTTAGCGTTTAGCCCAAGCTAGGCTGGGAAAATAGTTTTTTATTTTTAACATCATGCCTCGCATTCAGCTAGCATATCCTAAAATTCTCGGTAGCAAAAACTACCCCTCCAGTTGCTGTATTGCTTTTGATAAATACGACGGTACGAATCTGCATTGGGTTTGGGAAGTCGAACTAGGGTGGTATGGGTTTGGGACTCGGCGCGATCGCTTTGATTTGGATGAGAGGGGTATTGCTGAGTTCAACGCCGCCCATCCAGGGCTAGAAGAGGCTTCTAACCTGTTTCAAAAGCTTTTCGCCACCCCCCTAGACAAACTGTTTCGAGAAAACCCCGCTTACAATAGCCCAGAAATCACCGTCTTCACTGAATTTTTTGGGGCGAATTCCTTCGCGGGGATGCACAAACCCGAAGAATCGAAACAACTGATTCTCTTTGATGTAGAAACTAATCGCGGGATGATTCCCCCCGAACAGTTTGTACAAGATTTTAGTAATTTAGCGATCGCCCGCGTTGTCTATCGTGGCAAACTCACCGGACAATTTGTAGAAGATGTCCGCGCTGGGAAGTATGGCCTAGCCGAGGGTGTAGTCTGCAAAGGTGGTAGCAATTCTGCTGATTTGTGGATGATAAAAATCAAAACTAACGCCTATATGAAAAAGCTACAGCAAGCCTTCCAAAATGACTGGGAAAACTATTGGGAGTGATAGAGCAGTATGAGTCTGAACTTTCTAAACCAGGCTAACTACAGAAATTTTGGTGCGTTACCCTACGACTAACGCACCTGACAACTAAATTAAGCAGTGCGAAACCGCGCTAACTCTTCACCAGTCTTAGCATCATGGGCGTGGACTGTACACACCAAACATGAATCAAACGATCGCGCCACATGACCAACTTCCACCGGATCGCTAGAATCGTAAATGGGTGTGCCAATTAACGCTTCTTCAATCGGGCCGCGGATTCCATCACCGTCACGAGGGCCGATATTCCAAGTACCTGGAGCAATAACTTGGTAATTCTTAATTTTACCGCCCTCTATTTCTACCCAGTGAGATAAGGAACCTCGCGCTGCTTCCGTTGCACCCCAACCGCGTCCATCTTTTTCTTTGGGTTTAATATACCAAGGGTCGTTTAATTTGAATTCGCGCAAACAGTGTTCGGCTTGACGATATAACTTGACAAGTTCATGAACTCGTGCTAGCTGACGCACATGAATACTAGCACCACCCATCCGTTTGAAGACATCAAGGATAAAGCCGTCGTAGTGTTGCCAAGATTCGCCATGTTTACCACCAGCTACTAATTGACGCGCTAAGGGGCCAGTTTCCAAGCGTCCGAAGTCTTTGTGAAGAACTGCACTCGACCAAGAGTAGGCGTTATCGAAGTCTTTTGTATTGATTGCAGTGGGTTTAGTGTTGCGATCGCTAGGGTGAATATCCTCTGTCCCTTCATCGTACCAAGAGTGAGTTGTATTCTCGCGGGTGAATGACTGATCCATTAAGGTGTGAGTGTGTGTGAAGCTGTCGTACACTCCACTTTTCATGATCGTTGCCGCGTTTCGTCCCTCGATAGTCGGCTTTTGGTATTTATCTTCATGGGCTAAATATCCCCAAGTGACATATTTACCAACACCAGCGCCATATCTATCTAAACCAATGTCTAAACCCATGCGCCAATAAAAACCTAAGTCGGAATCTCGATGATTGCGGTTTTCATCTAACCAATCTCTAAAATCATCATAACTTTGGATTTGTTCGTAGCGTTCTAAAGAACAACCCAACCAAACTGGTTCTAACCAATTGGTGCGGAAATATTCGAGAAGCGCCCAAGCGCGGGTAATATCTGTTAAAGTGGGGGCGCACATCACGCCACCGGGAACCATGTAGCTGGAATGGGGCCATTGTCCGCCCAACAGTGCATAAATTTCTACAGGTTTAGCGGAAATTGTTATACCTAGTTCGTAAGATTTGCCTGTGAAAGCGGCAAAACGTTTAACAGCTTCCTCATAAAAGCGACTATGGCGGTATTTTTTATTGGTTAAATCAATGGCAAACAAACCATAAAAATAGCGGGGAATGCTTTGAATAGTCTCGACAATTTGACCGAGATTTCTCGCCAAAATTGCATTGCGGGGAACTTCTGTTTCCCAAGCTGTATCTAATGCCCAAGATGCACTAGTCAGGTGAGAACCGCCGCAAATTCCGCAAATGCGAGGTGTAACAATTAATCCGGCTTGGGGATCTTTACCGCGAAGGATAACTTCAAATCCTCGGAAAAGTTCGGCGTGTGTCCAGGCGTTGACTACCCGTCCATGTTCAATATCAACTCGGACATCTAAATCGCCTTCAACTCTACCGACGGGCGAAATGTCTAATGATTGAATTGTCATTTGTCATTTGTCCTTTGTCATTTGTTATTTGTCATTTGTCATTTGTCATTTGTCATTTGTCCTTTGTCCTTTGTTATTTGTGATTGGTAATTATTCACTCGCCTCACTGCAAAATAGTCGAAACCCTTGATTTCTCGTTGAGAGGTATAGAGAAGTGTGAAAGGTTATAGCCATTAGTCAAATCACAAAGGACTAATGACTAATGACAAAGGACTAATGACAAATGACTAATGACTAAACTGTAAAAAAGTCTTCTTCTGCCCAAGGTGGTGCTGCATCTTTGGCGACCATTGTCAGTAAGGCGTATTCTTTTTTGTTCACCCCTGGCGGTAATTCTTTGGGAACTCCCATTACTGTTTGGGTTTTAAATACGGTTCCTGGTTTCAGGTCAAAGAAGGGAAATTCTGGTTCGGTGCAACCTAAACAAGGCATTCCAGCGCGGGTTTTGGATGAAACGCGGTTCCATAGGATGCGGTTACAGGAAGAATGAGTCATGGGGCCGCGACAACCCAAGTCATAAAATAGGCATCCTTTACGTTGACCAAATTCGGCGGTTGATGCTTTGTAGGCAAAGTGGACGTTGCGGGTACAACCTGTTTGGGTATAGGTGTTGAAGAAGGTTTGGGGACGATTTAGTTCATCGAAAGCAATGTCTGCTATGCGTCCAGTAGCGATCGCAACTAATATCTGCGTAATCCAGTCGGGATGGGCGGGACATCCAGGTATATTAATTACAGGTAATCCTGCTTGTGATACGAAATCTTTCCCTAAAAAGCCACCTTCTTGACGTTTGAGAAATTGCAAACCTTCCGATTCGCTGGGGTTGGGTGACATAGCAGGAATTCCTCCCCAGGTTGCACAGTCTCCCACAGCGACAATAAATTGAGCAACTTTAGCGAGGTCTAATAACCAATCTTTCATGGCGCGATCGGCAAACCGATTCCATTCGCCAGTGCCGTTGGGGGCGTTAACAACACTGCCTTCAAATACCAAGATATCTAAAGGAATTTTGCCAGAAATACAATCCCGTAGTAGTGTTTGCAAATCATTGCCTAGTTCCAGCCCCAAGGAAGGATGCCAAAGTATATTGATACCAAAGTCGGCAATTAAATCGCAGACTGTCGGTTCTTCAGCGTTGAGAAATGACATGGTGTTGCCTGAACAAGCACCACCTTGTAGCCATAGTACGTTAGTCATCGGCTAGGTATTTTTGTATTGTTTCCCATGCATGATGTAGGTGATATTGCTTGCAAAGTCTCACCTGTTTATCAATATTTATTTTTTAATAGTAAGATATTTTTTATCTAATTTACTTTCATTAAAAAAGAATTAATCATTAACAATATATTAAATACTCTCAAGATTATTTTTAATAGCTATGTCTGTTATCTATGTAACACATTTTATAAATGCAAACTACTACAAATAAACACTGCATCTTATTTTTAATTCTTGACGTTAAACCAACTCAATCTGCTTAATTTATCGCAGTCACAACTCTGTAATTATTAATAATATCTGTCAACTGTTAATCTGCATTAGGTGATGAGTATTTTAAGTCATCAGATTTTTATGTAATAAATGAGCCAAAAATAGGGGCGCTAAACTTTGCGCCCCGTCAACTATATATCAGTTGTTTTAGGATTTTGGTTGTGCAGCTTGCCTAACAACTTGTTCGTCCAAACCTAACGCTTGAGCTATCTGCTCAATACTTAAACCAAACCCTAATAACTGGGGTATCGTTTCTAACTTACCTTCTTGTATACCTTCTTGTTTCCCTTCTTGTCTACCTTCTGCAAAAACATCTTGGTAAAATCTAGTTTGCTTTAACTCATTTGATCCAAACATTTTTCCTATCTCCTCCTGGCTCAATCGCGGTAACTTGTAGATTAATATTGTCTCTATCAATTGTATAATTTCCCTAATAGTAGTGACATCTAGAATTTGCTGTCGGGCACTGTTGACTATCTCTACTGCTTTTATTGTCGCAGTTGATTCGGGTTCGATGATAAGTTTAACTGTCTCTATACCAATTGATGATGCCTCAATGGAGCTTAATTCGTCGAGATAGACGCGAGTTACTCGTTGGGAGTTGAGTAATTCTGTATATCTTTCGGTATCTCCAGTATCAACGCTGCGGTTGGGGAAGATGACAACACCACGCCAATTGTTAGTTAATTCGGTTTTGTCGAGATAGTTAAAGATTTCGGTAAATAAACGTGAGTAGAATTTTTTATCTGGCTGAAATTGCACTTCGGCAAAATAAATCGGTAAGTCTGGCGTATTGGGAAGAAAGACACCATCGATTCTAAACGCCAGTTGTTTAACTTCTACTGAAGAAAATTGGTAAGCACTAGCTAGTTGGGGTGGTTGGTTAATCAGTTCAAAAAAAGTACTGGGGATACTCTGAAAGATCCGATAAAAGATACTGTCTGTTTTCAAAGGAGCTTGTTTTACAGTTGATGAACATATTTTACACAACGACTAACCCGTGGTAACTATTTTGATTACAATAAATATTATGTATGTCAACAATTCAATAAAAATATTGAAATTGTATAAGATGATGATACAAAAAGTATTTAAAAAATATTAGGTGTTTAAAGCTGACATTAATATTAGCAATTTCCCCCTAGAATTTTAGAAATAGGGTGTTTTATAGTAAAAAAATTGATTGGGCATGGGGCATTGGACATTGGGCATGGAATCAAATCTTTTCCTAATCCTTACCCTTAATCTCAAATCAAAAAGGGGAATTCCGCCTAAAGGACTCGAAGCCTGCGTAAATCAGTATGGCCCGTGATTAGATGCTTTTACGTATCTCAATCATTCGTGGGCGTTGACAGATTCAATTCCCAATTGGCTAGAGTACGGCAGAGTTATGACCCCCAGCATTACAGATTCAGCAGTGAAGGCTGCGGTAGCAGCTGTTGCATCGGAGTCAGCATCAGCAGAAGAAAAAATCCAAATGCTGATTGAGATAGCACAGGGTTTTCAAAAAAAGCCCAAAGCTGCCCAAGACTTGCGAAATGCAGTTGGGTTATATTACCGGGCCTATGAAATGTGTGGTGAGGAGTATCCCTTATTAAAAGCCAGGGCGCAAGTAGGGATGGCAGGGACATTACAGGCAATACCGGATGCTGATTACCAACTGTTGATGCAAGCGAAAGTCGGTTATGAAGAAGCACTGCCAATTTTACAGCAATTAGCAACGCCAGAGGAAGTGGCAGAGACGCAGATGAATTTTGGGCTGGTGTTGCAGTCGCTAGTGCCGTTCAATTTAGCGCGGATAACTGACAGCATCCAAGCTTATCATGAGGCTTTGCGGGTCTTTACTTGGGAAGATTATCCTCAAGAATACGCGATTTTGTATAACAATATTGCGATCGCATACCTTTCTATGCCCCTAGCATCGGAACGAGAATACTTGCGTCAAGGGTTAGCTGTGCAATCATTTGAGGTGGCGCTAAAGCACATTAATTTGATTGACCATCCTAGAGAATATGCGATGTTGCAGAACAATTTAGGTAATGCTTTGCAATATCTAGTGAGTTCCCATCCTGTGGAGAATAACTTAAGAGCGATCGCAGCTTATGACGAAGCGTTAAAAGTGCGTAATCCCAAAGATACACCTCTAGAGTACGCTAACACAATTTCAAACAAAGCCAACGCCCTATTCAACTTACCAGACGACCCAGAAAAACCAGAACCTGGTAATCCTCAAAATCTTTTACAGGCGCGTACTTACTATCAAGCTGCTTTAGAAATATTTACGGAACACCAACAAATT
Source organism: Nostoc sp. DedQUE04 (assembly GCF_034530995.1). Classification (NCBI taxonomy): domain Bacteria; kingdom Bacillati; phylum Cyanobacteriota; class Cyanophyceae; order Nostocales; family Nostocaceae; genus Nostoc; species Nostoc sp. DedQUE04. The sequence goes on from NZ_JAVRCA010000040.1 coordinate 45,361, forward strand.
GCACAAGCAGAGGTCGTAGTTCAAGCACTACAAGACGTAGAAACAGAAATGAAGGATTAGGAGTTATGAATCTGATTTAACTCTTATCACTTTAACAACGAGTAAAAAAACAGCATGAGAGATATTTTAACAACGCAAAATCTGATAAATTTTCTCACAAGTTTAGCAGATGGCGATTTGAACATAGCAACAGAAGTCGTGTGGTTAATCATAGCAGCAGCCTTGTCTATGGTTGGCGGTGCAATTGGTGGAATGCTTTTAGCTGGTAAAGATATAGGCTATCAGTTTTCAGCGATGCTTGGTGCATTATTTGCCCCTGCGGGTGTAATTCCCGCCATCTTATTAGGGCTTGCTACCTTAAATTTCTTGACAAATTATTAGGAGAAAACATGTTAGAGATAGGTTGGTTTTCAGCCAAGTTATTTTTTAAAGGAAAGCTACTACGCGACCCTGTGTATTTTGTCAAGCAAACTACTATTGGTATTGCTGTAGGTTTCTTACTGCTAGTATTACTCGCACAAGCCCCGATTCCCTTCTACCTACCAATAATATTATCTAGCTTAGTAACGGGCATGATTATGCCATTTCTTCTCAAAGACTTCAAAATGAAGTGAATTGTCATTGATAAATAACCAATGCCCAATGACAAATGACAAATGACAAATCTTGAAGAATTAGTTCAGGAAATTAATCGTTTTGAGGCAATTATATCCGAGTGGGATGAAAGCCAACGGTGTGTAGCGGTGGGTTTAAAAAGGGCAATTGAAGCTTTGCATAAAGCTGCATTGACTAGCTTGATTAAAAGCCTGAAAGAAGAATCAATGCCAGCTTTGCGTCATGCGGTTGCAGATGAATTAGTCTATGCAGTGCTACTGTATCACGAACTAGTCAAACCACCAAAACCTCCGCTTTCACAACGCATTCAGACAGCCCTTGAAGAAGTTCGCCCAGGTTTAAAAAGCCATAACGGTGATGTAGAATTAGTGGCAATTAAACCACCAGATACAGTAGAAGTCAGATTAATTGGAACTTGCAGCAGTTGTCCGACTTCTACTTTAACTTTATCTCAGGGAGTAGAACAAGCAATCAAAAACCATTGCCCCGAAATTACTAAAGTAGTGGCAGTTAATAGCAGTTCTACTATTAACAACGCTAATTCTAGTTTAATCAGTCCATTCTCTGCAAAAATAACTTGTACTTGGATGAAAGTAGCGACCCTTGATGAAGTTCCTGAATTTAGTGTAGTGGCAGTACAACTTGCTGGTACTTCACTTATTTTACATCGTCAAGGTGCTACAGTAAAATGCTACCGTAATAGTTGCGCTCATCTTGGATCTCCCTTAGAAAAGGGTAAAGTTGAAAATGGTATCATTACCTGTCCTGCTCATGGATTCCAATACAAATTAGAGACAGGTGAATGCTTAACTGCACCTGATATTTCGCTTCAGTCATATCCAGTCAAGATTAAAGGCGATAAGGTTTTTGTGAAACTGCAAAAATGATGATGCAAAGGTAACATTTCAGCAAATATACTTGGCGATTAGTCAATCACAGCTACTTTGCTTTTTCATTTCAGTAGTTCGCGCATTGATTTTAGTCTTTTGTGCAAGCAAAATGCCTGAATGCTTTCTCAATATCTTTAAATTAATTCTCATTTGTGTAATTCAGATATTGATTTTAGTGTTTTGAGAAAGTAAAAAGGCATATTACTTACTAAAAAGCAGCTTTTACTTATTCAAACCCCAGTTTGCTTACTCATTTTGGTGTTTTCCGCAAGCAAAATAAGCTTTTACTTACTCAAAAGCAGCTTTTACTTATTCATTTTGGTGTTTTCCGCAAGCAAAATGAGCTTTTACTTACTCATTTTGGTGTTTTCTGCAAGCAAAAGCAGCTTTTACTTTCTCAAACCCCAGTTTGCTTTCTCATTTCAGTACATCGCGCACTCATGCAAAAGATTCGCTATGTAGCAAAAGTTACTAAATTTGACTAGATTTTTTAAAATTGATTAATACAGAAGTCGATTAAAGGTTTTAACTTAATTTGAAAAAAGCATAATGCAAAACCGTTACTGTTGTTACACGCTAATCAACATTAATGTTTTTAAATAATTATTAGCGTCTATTTGCGGTTCATGGATATCCCAATCATAAGTAATCCCATATCACAATTACCGCTAGAAGCAACAGGAATTTCTCAATATTTGCCTCTATCACCTCAAGGTGCAGAGGTAATTTTAGGTAACATTATTGAACCAGAACAATTAGTTATACCAGTAGCGCCCAATGCTACAAATATGTTTGGGCCTCGTGGTGCTTGTTTATTATCAGAAACTGGCCCTTTATGGGTATCAGATACAGGACATCATCGATTATTAGGATGGCAAAATTTACCCACAAGAGATAGTCAACCGGCTGATTGGGTAATTGGACAACCTGATTTTTATCATGAAGGACAAAATGCTAAAAGTACACCGGGAAGGGCAACTTTAAGTGTACCAACAGGGATTTGTGCTTGCGGTGAAGGGTTAGCTGTAGCAGATGCTTGGAATCATCGGGTTTTGATTTGGAAAAGCTTACCAGAAGATAATAATGTTCCAGCAGATTTTGTATTAGGACAAGTTAATTTTACTGATAATGAACCAAATCGAGGAAATCAGCAAGCATCTGCTAGTACAATGCACTGGCCTTATGGTGTTTACTATCATCAAGGACAGTTATTTATTGCTGACACTGGTAATCGAAGACTATTAATTTGGCATCAATTACCAACAGAAAATGGTCAACCTGCTGATTTAGTTTTGGGACAACCAGATATGATATCTCGCAATGAAAACGGCGGTGATTCTCCAACCGCAGCGAGTATGCGTTGGTGTCACGACATCGCCTTTTGGGGAGAAAATCTGGTTGTCAGCGATGCAGGTAATCACCGAATAATGATTTGGCAAGGAATACCTACAGAAAATAATACTCCTTGTGCAGTGGTTTTAGGACAAAAAAGCTTTGATTTTGTGGAAATGAATCAAGGAGTTTATTATCCTAGCGCTAGTAGTTTAAGTATGCCTTATGGTGTGGCGGTGGCTGGAGATTGGTTAGTACTTGCAGATACTGCTAATTCTCGTTTATTAGGATGGAGAAAGCCAGAATCAATTTTATCACTGCAAGGTGTAATGGCAGATGGGTTAGCAGGACAAATAAATTTTCAAAGTAAAGGTGAAAATCGTAATTTCGGACTACCGAAACGAGATAGCTTAAATTGGTGTTACGGGATAAAAATTTGCGGTGATACAGCAGTGATAGCTGATTCTGGAAATAACCGAATTTTGTTGTGGCAGTTTAACTATGCCGACTGAAGAAATTAGAGTTAGCGGTACTGTTCAGGGAGTAGGCTTTCGTCCTACCGTATATCGTCTGGCTAAAGCTTGCGGTTTGTGTGGAGATGTTTGTAATGATGGTGAAGGTGTATTAATTCGGGTATCTGGTAGTGAGGAAGCATTAACAGAATTTGTTGCCAGATTGCAAACAGAATGTCCGCCACTAGCAAAAATTAACAAACTAACTAGAACTCCTTATGAAGATGAACTTAAATTTGATAATTTTGTGATTTCTACTAGTGTCAGTAATGCCATTAAAACAGAAATTACTCCTGATGCAGCCACTTGTCCCCAGTGTCAAAAAGAAATATTCGACCCTTTCAGCCGCTTTTATCGCTACCCCTTTACTAACTGTACTCATTGCGGCCCCCGGTTGAGTATTATTCGTGCCATTCCTTATGACAGATGCAATACCAGTATGTCTGCGTTTGCGATGTGTTCAGAATGTGGAAAGGAATATCATGATGTCGAAAATCGCCGTTTTCACGCCCAACCTGTAGCTTGTCATGTTTGCGGCCCCGCAGCTTGGTTAGAACGCGCCGATGGCAAATCGGTTACTGCTTCTATGTTTTCGATGTTGGATGATGTTGATGCTGTTTGTACCTTGTTGCAAAAAGGTGAGATTGTGGCAATTAAAGGGTTAGGTGGTATTCATCTAGCTTGCGATGCGACACAGGAAACCGTTGTACAAAAACTGCGTCAGCGAAAAAAGCGTTATCATAAACCTTTTGCTTTAATGGCGCGAAATATTGAGGTAATTGAAGAATATTGCAGTATCAACGCCAAAGAAAAAGAATTATTAACAAGTTCTGCTGCACCAATTGTTTTATTACAAGCAACAGGTAAAAAAGTAGTAGCGCCATCGATAGCATCAAAGCAAAATACCTTGGGTTTCATGCTACCTTATACGCCGTTGCATCATTTAATTCTGCGGCGGATGAATCGCCCAATTGTTTTAACAAGTGGCAATCTTGCTGATGAACCACAATGTATTGATAATGAAGAAGCAAGAGAAAAATTAGGGACAATTGCTGATTATTTTCTCTTTCACAATCGAGAGATTATTAATCGGGTAGATGATTCAGTTGTGCGTGTTCTTGGTGATAAAGTTCAAACAATTCGCCGTGCCAGAGGATATGCACCCGCATCAATTAGTTTACCACTGGGATTTCACAAAGTACCGCAAATTTTAGCAATGGGTAGTGAGTTAAAAAATACCTTTTGCTTATTGCGTGAAGGAAAAGTAATTCTCTCTCAACATTTAGGAGATTTAGAAAATGCTGCGACTTTTAACGCTTACCAAGAAAATTTAAATTTATACTTAAATTTATTTGAGCATCAACCAGAAGTAATTGCCATTGATAAACATCCTGAATATTTATCAAGCAAATTTGGTGAAGAACTTGCAGACACAAATAAAATAAAAATTTATCCCATTCAACATCATCACGCTCATATTGCCGCTTGTATGGCAGAAAACAGGATTTCTTTAGATTCGCCTCCAATATTAGGCATTGCTTTAGATGGTTTAGGTTACGGCGATGATAGTACACTCTGGGGTGGAGAATTTCTTTTAGCAGATTACCGAAATTTTAAACGACTCGCAACATTTAAACCAGTAGCAATGATTGGTGGCAAACAAGCTATTTATCAGCCTTGGCGTAATACTTATGCCCAATTAGTAGCTGCTAATCTTTGGAATGATTGCGAACAAAAGTATACTGACTTAGAAATCGTAAAATTTCTGAAAAGCAAGCCACTCCAACTACTAAATCAACTTATAGATAAGAAGATTAACTCTCCTCCAGCTTCATCAGTGGGGCGATTGTTCGATGCAGTAGCGGCAGCTATCGGTATTTATAGAGATGAATGTAGCTATGAAGGACAAGCTGCGATCGCACTTGAAGCTATAGTAGATGTTAGCAGCTTAAATAATGATAAAGAAACGCTAATCTACCCTTTTAATTTTAGCTTTTTAGATAGTATTTACTGTATAGACCCGCGTCCAATGTGGCAAGCCTTACTCCATGACTTACAGCAGCAGATTCCACAAACAGTTATAGCTGCCAAATTTCACCAAGGTTTAGCTAACGCCATTGTGAAAATGGTTCAGCATCTTAGTCAAGAAAATCTGATTAATCAGGTAGCTTTAACCGGAGGAGTATTTCAAAATTGTATATTGTTAGAGCAAGTTAGCAAACGATTACAAACATTGGGAATAAAAGTACTCACTCACAGTTTAATTCCAACTAACGACGGCGGCTTATCTTTAGGACAAGCAGTGATTGCAGCCGCACAATTAATACATGAGAGTTGATATTTTACAACCTTTTTCTCACAAATAATTCTCTCTGTGCCCTCCGCGCCTCTGCGGTTAGTTTATCTTCACAAATAAAAAAATGTGCTTAGGAATCCCCGGACAAATTATAGAAATTACCAACGTTAACCATAAACTAGCCCTAGTTAACATTGGTGGTGTAAAGCGCGAAGTAAATATTGCTTGTATCGTAGATGAACAACATCCTCCCGAAGCTTGTATTGGAGATTGGGTACTAGTTCATGTTGGTTTTGCCATGAATCGAATTAACGAACAAGAAGCAGCAGAAACATTACAACTCCTCCAAGAATTAGCAGCAGCACAAGCACGGATTAGTACTTAACGAACCGCAGAGGCGCAGAGGGCACAGAGAGAAGAAAGAAATACCGTATTGGCATAAAACTTACTATTCCCCAATCCTTATGAAATATGTTGACGAATTCCGCGAACCGGAAAAAGCAGAAGCCTTACGCCGCGAAATCGCCAAATTAAGCCATCAGCTAGAAAAACCCATCAAAATTATGGAAGTATGTGGCGGACATACCCATTCCATATTTAAATACGGTATCGAAGAAATTTTACCCCAAACCATCGAACTAATTCATGGCCCTGGTTGTCCAGTATGTGTGATGCCAAAAGGGAGATTAGATGATGCGATCGCAATCTCCCAAAATCATAACGTCATTTTTGCCACCTTTGGCGACGCAATGCGAGTTCCCGGTTCCAAAACCACTTTACTGCAAGCCAGGGCACAAGGTGCAGACATCCGTATGGTGTACTCTCCCCTAGATAGCCTGCAAATTGCCAGAGATAATCCCGACAAAGAAATAGTCTTCTTCGCATTAGGCTTTGAAACCACAGCCCCCAGCACCGCCTTCACCATTCTGCAAGCAGCAGCCGAAAAACTTCATAACTTTAGTATGTTTAGTAATCACGTCCTCGTGATTCCCGCCCTCAAAGCACTATTAGATAATCCCGACTTGCAACTAGATGGATTTGTTGGGCCTGGTCATGTCAGCATGGTAATTGGCACTGACCCTTATGAATTTATTTCCCAACAATATAATAAGCCGATAGTCGTCTCAGGATTTGAACCCTTAGATATTCTCCAATCCATTTGGATGCTATTGCAACAGCTAGTAGAAAATCGTTGTGAAGTCGAAAACCAATATAACCGAATTGTAGAAAAAACTGGGAATACAGTAGCACTACAAGCCATAAACAAAGTTTTCGCCGTGCGAGATAGTTTTGATTGGCGCGGCTTAGGTGACATTCCCTATTCAGGATTACAAATCAAACCTGAATATGCTCAATTTGATGCCGAACTTAAATTTACCATTCCTAACCTGAAAGTAGCCGACCATAAAGCTTGTAAATGTGGAGAAATTCTCAAAGGAGTCTTAAAACCTTGGGAGTGTAAAGTATTCGGTACAGCTTGCACGCCAGAAACGCCAATCGGTACTTGCATGGTATCTTCCGAAGGTGCTTGCGCAGCCTATTACAAATACGGGCGACTCTCCACAATTGCCAAAAAAACAATCGCCCAAAAACCAAAAATAACTCAAGAACCCCTCCCCGCCTGCGGCTTCTCCTCAGATTAAATACTCCGCGTACCTCTGCGCTTCCCTTTGCGTCCCTTTGCGTTTAAAAAAATTTTAATATGAATATTTCCCCCACAAACCCAATCCAAAAAATAGAACAAGTCCGCCGTCGCCATAAAGTGCAAGACACTCATATAACTCTCGCACATGGTAGTGGTGGTAAAGCCATGCGTGATTTAATCGACGATATCTTTATCAGCAATTTTGATAACCCAATTCTCTCACAACTAGAAGACCAAGCCAGCTTCAACTTAGCCCCTCTCCTCCAACAAGGAGATAGACTCGCATTTACAACAGATTCATACGTTATAGACCCATTATTTTTTCCCGGTAGTGATATAGGAGAATTAGCTATAAACGGTACAGTTAATGATTTAGCTGTTAGTGGTGCTAAACCTTTATATTTAACTTGTAGCGTAATTTTAGAAGAAGGATTACCCGTAGAAACCTTGCGGCGTGTTGCAGCCAGCATGAAAATAGCCGCAGAAAAAGCGAGTATTCAAATTGTCGCTGGTGACACAAAAGTTGTACATCGTGGTGCTGCCGATAAACTCTTTATTAATACTGCTGGTATTGGTATCATCCCGCGAATAGTTAACATTTCTGCTCATAATATTAAACCTGGAGATGCAATAATAATTAATGGTGAAATAGGCAATCATGGGACAGCCATTTTAATTGCCCGTGGGGAATTAGCCTTAGATACTAATATTGAAAGTGATTGTCAGCCGTTGCATAGTTTAGTAGAAAATATTCTCCATGTATGCCCACAAGTTCATGCTATGCGAGATGCTACACGTGGAGGTTTAGCCACAGTACTAAATGAATTCGCCCTCAGTTCCGATGTGGGAATTCGTCTCTTTGAAGAATCTATTCCAGTGCGTGAAGAAGTTAACGGAGTTTGCGAAATTCTCGGTTTAGACCCATTGTATTTAGCTAATGAAGGTAAGTTAGTTGTAGTGGTTCCAAAAAAGAATGCTGAAAATGTTTTATCAGCTATGAAATCCCACCCAGCAGGCAAAGATGCTTGTATTATTGGCGAAGTTATTACTTCACCTCCAGGTATCGTATTATTAAAAACAGCTTTTGGTGCTGAAAGGATTGTTGATATGTTAGTAGGCGACCAATTACCACGAATTTGTTAATCTTTAATAAATTTATAATATGCACGAATTTGGAATTACCCAAAATATTGTGGCAATTGTGACTGAAAATGCTAAAGGCGCAAAAGTGCAGCGAGTTTTATTAGAAATTGGCAAACTTTCAGCCATTATGCCCAACGCTATCCGATTTTGTTTTGATATTTGCACTCAGGGTACAGTTTTAGAAGGGGCGACATTAGAAATTTTAGAAATTCCCGGTTTAGCAAAATGTCGTCAATGCGGTGCAGAAGTTAATTTAGATAAACCGTTCGGAATCTGTAACTGTGGTTGCGTGGAATTAAATTTAATTACTGGCGAAGAACTTAAAATTAAAGAAATAGAAATAGAGGAATTATGTGTGTAACTTGTGGTTGTTCTGATGATGGCGAAATAAAAATTACAAATTTAGAAACAGATAAAGCGGAACATAATCATACTCACACTTTACCAGATGGTACTGTCATCACTCACTCCCACAGTCATGATACTCATATAGAAGCACCTCAAATTCATGCCAAAATACACAACACAACAATATCTTTAGAACAAGATATATTAGCAAAGAATAACCTGCTAGCTGCCCAAAATCGGGGATGGTTTAAAGGTCGTAATATTCTCGCTTTAAATTTAATGAGTTCTCCCGGTGCTGGGAAAACAACTCTTTTAACGCGAACTATCAATGATTTAAAACATCAATTATCTATTAGTGTCATTGAAGGCGACCAAGAAACTGCTAACGATGCCAAAAAAATTAAAGAAACAGGTTCTAAAGTAATTCAAATAAACACCGGAACAGGCTGTCATTTAGATGCATCAATGATAGACAGGGGTTTACAACAACTGAATCCGCCATTAAACTCAGTTGTGATGATTGAAAATGTCGGAAATTTGGTTTGTCCAGCCTTATTTGATTTAGGAGAACAGGCAAAAGTCGTAATTCTCTCAGTCACGGAGGGAGAAGATAAGCCGCTAAAGTACCCGCACATCTTCCGTGCTAGTGATGTAATGATTATCACTAAAATTGATTTACTGCCTTATGTCGATTTTGATGTTCAAAAGTGCATAGCTTATGCTAGACAAGTAAATCCCAAAATTCAGATTTTTCAGGTTTCTGCAACTACTGGTGCTGGGTTAGAGAACTGGTATAAATGGATAACTGAAAGTTTGCTGTCTAAATGCTAAAGCGATGCCTACGGCTGGCTACGCCTACGCAGCCTACCCTACTATACAGTCATGAATGACTTGACAATAAAAAACTTACACCCGGAAGTTAAAAATAATTTCCGGGTGTAAGTTTGTCTGTTCAAATTATGAACTTGTCAGACTAATTTCTCCAAAATTCTAGATAAGCTGGATGTCTAAACTAACTGCGAAATTAGCAGGCTTATTCTCAAGAGTCGCAAATTGAGTTCCTTGGAATAATAACGAACTTGTTGCGTCATTGTAGCTGAAACCACTCAAGTCAGTAACACCAAATCCAATTTTAGAAATCTGAATCTTGTCACCTTCCACCCGACTGAAGTCCTTGATAACGTCAAGTCCTTCAACCTTAGAATTGAAGACAAACCGATCATTGCCAGTACCACCAGTAAGAATATCATTGCCAGCGCCGCCATTGAGGATGTCATTGCCAGCGCCGCCACTGAGGATGTCATTGCCAGCGCCGCCATTGAGGATGTCATTGCCAGCAGCACCACGCAGTACATCGGCGTATTTTGTGCCTGTAATTTCAAATCGCTCAATATTGCTGAAATTGAGTACGGGATTATTCCCATTCAAGCGGCTGAAGATAGCATTCTGTCCATTTAATCACCAAAACCAACCAAAGTCTCCAAGGAACCTTCGCCATGTTAGGCGGTATGTCAGTCTTAGGACTCTCAGGATTGACACTTGTTGTTGGGAAACTTCGAGAAAACGGGAGAAATTTAGAACATCGAATCAGAGAACGAACCACAGATTTAGCAGAAGCCAATACTGAATTAGAAAAAAGAAACCAATTAATCCGCCAAGTTTTCGGACGATATTTAAGTGATACGGTTGTCGCTAACTTGTTAGAAAGCCCTGAAAGATTAAAACTTGGTGGTGAACGACGCAAAATTACTATTCTCACTTCTGACTTACGAGGCTTCACTGCGCTCTCAGAACGCTTTCCGCCAGAAGAAGTAATTCACATCCTTAACCTCTATTTAGAATACATGGCGGATGTGATTAATCATTACCAAGGTATTATTGATGAGTTTATGGGGGATGGGATTCTGGTATTATTTGGTGCGCCGATCGCTAAAGAAGATGATGCTCTCAGAGCCGTTACCTGCGCCTGTGCCATGCAATTAGCAATGGGTAGCGTTAATGAAAAGATGGAAACCCTCGGCTGGCCACCATTAGAAATGGGAATTGGTATTAACACAGGTGAAGTTATAGTCGGCAATATTGGTTCCGAGAAGCGGACTAAATATGGAATTGTAGGGAGTCAAGTAAATCTCACCTATCGAATTGAGTCATATACTAGTGGCGGTCAAATTCTCATTTCAGAGCAGACTTTCAAAGAAGTTAGATCGAGCGTCGAAATTATTGGGGAAAAGCAAGTTCAGCCGAAAGGTGTGAGCCAACCAATTACTATTTACGAAGTATATGGCGTGCGTGGACGATACAATCTTTTTTTACCCAAAGAAGAAGAAATATTTTTCCCTGTTCCTCAAGAAATTCCGCTTTTATACACTATTTTGCATGACAAGCAAATGGATAATCCGGTTTTTTCAGGACGTTTAATTAAACTATCAGCAAAAGGAGCCGAATTACAAGCAGATATCCCTAATGAAATACCTCATAAGTTAACTAATATTAAAATTAATCTTTTCATATCTCAAAACTCAACACAAGGGAGTGAAGATATCTATGCCAAAGTCTTAGAAAAACTAGCAAACACAAGAAGCTTTTATATTCATTTTACGGCTGTTCCTCCAGCACTCGTAGCTCAGTTTGATAACCTCTATAAGATGATTTCTCAAAAACCTAATTAAGCAGAAGACAAAGTACACCGTAGCATAACTTTGCCTCCCTTTAACAAAGATACAAGTTGCATTATATTAAAAACTCTGCGTCCCTCTGCGCTTTACTTTGCGTACCTTTGCGTTTAAACTAAAACCTGTCAAATTAAGTCACTAAGTTACGAAATTCCTCTGGGGGTTCATCAAAACTGGAAGTATTTTTTCTCATAGAGTGATCGCGCTACGCCAGTTTTAGTTTTTGGTCTTAACCCAAGCGTATTGTAGTATAAATGGGTAATATCATGTCCGCTTGATTGCTTATTAAACCCGAAGAACCCCACCCCGCCAAAGCTGTGCTTTGTCTCCCCTCCCCGCTTTTCGGGAGGGGTTGGGGGTGGGGTTCTTTTATTATGGGTAATTTGGCGGATATGATATAAGTGAGAAAATCACAAGTTTTTTTTACCAGAAAATCAATCACAAAGTCGCTGTAGTTCCTCAACTGTATTTAGGGTTTTGATAGCCTGTTGAATCACTTTTAATCGCTGTAAATCTGTGATTTGGTAAATGATTGGCATTAAATCTAAGCCAGGAGTCCCAAATTTAATCTCCAGTGCCAATTCAATACCTGAATATAATTCCTCTCGTCGTCCGCGTGCTTCCCCACGTGCTTCTCCGCGTGCCTCCCCGCGTGCTTCTCCTTCACGTAAAATTTCTTGATACCAAGGCGACTCACGCAACACAGCCATATCCCACCTCATGATTTCTTGGACTGGGGCACTCTCTATTACAAACGTAGCAAAAAAAGCCAAAACTGTTTCAAGTTGATTTAATTGTTCATCCTGACGCAGAATTTGCAAGGCTTCTCGAATTACAACCTCGTTTTCACCGCCTTTGAGGATGGGTACAAATGGAATTAAGGATGGTAATGGTGTCTCAAAGACAGTATTTACATCAACTTCCCATAGGTTAATCACCCGATAATCTTGAGTTGCTCTTAAACCTGCAACATTTGATGTATATGTTGTAGGTATTTCTGTGTTAGTTCCTTTAAGAATATTGATTAATACTGGATAGGTAGGTAAATTATATTTTTCTTCAGCTAGAGCTGCATAAGCACGCATCCGTCGTGGCATTTCCGGTTTATAGCGCAGTTGTAATTCATTGACAACTAAAAATTTTCCATACTGCGGATTCTCGACACGGATAAGTACATCACTTTGTCTACTAAGCCACTGAAATTCGGAGTTGAGAATTTCACCTACAATAACATCAGGAATTTGTGTTACCCATTTTACCCAGTTATCGGGTGCAAGACTAATTAGGCGTTTAGTGCTGATATCAGCAGGTTTGGACATAAGCAAGTAGGTACGTTTAGATCAGCGCTATTGCACTTTTATTTAGACTACCACTGAGTATGGACATTGCGATCGCCTAAATATTTCCGTCTCAAAATACAAAAATGAACCCCAATTACAGTAATTATTTCTAATTTAATAACTAACTGCATCCAATTAAAAAAGATGAATTCTACCTCTCAGAAAATACAACACCCTGCACTTTAAAAGTACAGGGTGGAAGACAGCGATAAAGATGATTCCCAGTTTCTATTTACCTCAAAGCCAATCTCGATATGCTGATATTTCATTTACGCTGATTTCAAACGGCGTTCCTTTACCGAATGGCGGATAAACGCGAATTTTACCATTGCTAGCAAACCGCTCTAACCTATTACCCAACTGGGGAATATTGCTGACAATATGCCAGTAAGATACTAAGTCAGGGCAATCAATAATTAATGTGAGGATGGTAGCATTTGTTGTGAGATACCATTGACAATTAGATAACAGTACTCGCGTAATGCGATCGCAAGCTAGATAAAAGCATCTGCCAGCAGACTGTTCTAACTCCATTTGCAGCATTCCATCCTGTTTCGTTACCTCAGCGGGAGGTAAGTCATCGGGAGGAAGCAGGTATAGTTTAGAAGACATAATTTCGCACCTCTTGGTTGTAGCGCGTCAAACTCTCTAGGTTTTTTTGCAAATCCGCAGACGAGGGTTTGAGTGCTAGCGTACCTAAATTTAATTCGTCTTGAAATTTCTTGATTCTGTCTCGACAAGTCTCCACATCACCGATAATTGAGTTCTCAATCAAATAATCTTCATCGAAACAAATATTTGTGCGATCGAATGGTTTTTGGTTGGAATTCGCACTGTTTTGCAATACTTCAGCCGAATTAGCTTTCATTTTCTGGCTAAATTTGCGAACGAAAGGTAACGCCTCACTCACCGCCTCATCGTATGTTTTGCCAACAAAAAAGAAGCGTGCCAGCACAAAGTTTTCCGCACCACTAGAATTTAAGGCTCGATATTTGGTAACAGTATCCTTCAATCTTTCTAGAGAAAATGGCGGCCCACCCATCAAGCTGAAGGAATGTTTAGCAGCAAGCTCAATACCGTCATCACCACCAGTAGCAACATACACTGGTATTTGACTTTGCAATGGTTTCGGGTAAATCGTTAAGCGATCGCATTGATAATATCGCCCATTAAATGATACATCAGTTTCATATAAGAGCTTTTGAATTAATGCGATCGCCTCTAGCATCTTGGGACGGGATTCACTTGGGAGGGTCGCAAAATGCTTGTTTTGTTGAGGAAAGGGGCCGCCTTTAGCAACTCCAAATAATAATCGTCCATTGCACAAGTTATCCAAAGTGGCAATATCTTCCGCCACCCGAATCGGGTTATGGAATGGCAGCAACACCGCCGCAGTGCCTAATTGGATAGTTGAAGTCAATCCCGCCAAGTGTGCCATTAACACCAACATGGACGGGCTGAGATTAGATTCACTAAAATGGTGTTCGCTCACCCACGCTTCCTCAAAACCTAAGCTTTCTGCCTGTTTTACCAGTGCAACTTGCTCAAAGATGGCACGACGAGCATCTTGGTGAAAATTATCGTAATTGCAGAAAATTCCAGTTTTCATTACTTGCGTTGATACTTTGTATTCACCGTAGGTGCTGGTTATTCTAGTGGTCGATAGGTTTGTAGTAAGCACAAAGCGTGCTTAAATATTTGAGGAATAAAGTCCTCTCTACAAAAGAATTTACCCCTCTCAATTAATGCGATGAATCACTAAGTTGCAACCCACTGCAACTCCAACCATAGGCGTGGGTTGTTCTCTTTGACCTTCGACATCGGATCGCGCAACAATCGCTTGGCATTCATACAGACAACCTGGATTAAACCCATGTTGTCTGCTACTTCTCTGAGTATTTCTTTTTGAGCTTGCACACAGGAAATCATTTCGTCAGAGCAATAAATTCCTATATATTGCAAACGTCTAGCAGGTCGTCCCCAAAAACAGGTGATGACTTTCACATAACACCCATCCAGCAATTCTCCAACTTGCGGGTAGTAATGGTTGACGACTCTTGTGAATTCTTTGGCTAAGATATCTTCAGCAATCATTGGAACTGATATTTCTGTAGCGTCCATCACGCTATTTAATATAACATAATTTTATCAATTAAATATGACAAAATAGCTGATTAAGCTTAAATAAAAGCTTAAATATGACATAAAAAAAGAGGTGTGCCTCATTTGGCATCACCTCAAATTTGCGTAAAGCATTTTTATACAATTAACTCATGTGGGGTAGGCTGAAAAGCCCGCTCAGTTTATATGGCGGACAAGATGCCCACCCCACAATATTGGATAATTTTTTTCTTGGATTTTCCTAATCGCCAGGTATATTTGTAAAGGTGAGATGCTCCCTAATACTATGATGTTGAATTCCAAGTTTTGAATTTTAATTATTAGCGAGCATTGCGTTCGCAAACTAAGACCTCTGCTATGATTTCCGGCACATTTATAAAGTCCGTAAATCCTTCAGAACTACGGATTGGTGAAATAAATGTATAGTTTGGATCGCACGCTCCAGTGTCATATACTTGAATAAACCACCGATCGGGAAATCCTTCTATACCTAGTTCCACAGTGTACCAACTCTCGCCAATCAGACGAGAGCTAAAAATTGTAAACCACTCTCGGTTCTCTTCTGAAATATTCCAATCTGCCATCAGCAGTTCTAAAGCTATTTGTTCCGCATCCGTTGAAGTCAACAGCATTTTTACTCCTTATTTGCAACTTCAGTATTTGCAACTTCAGTACTGGGAACTTCCGGGTATAAACCTAATTCTTTCGCTAGCTCTCGTGCCACAAAAAATAAAAATTGGGCACCATCTTGATTGCCTTCATGGGCAAACATAGTAGCTACTTGTAACATTGTTTCTACTAAACCGGAATCAATCAATTCGGGTTTAGATTCCAAAATTTCTGGTTCTTGACCATTAGGACATTTAAGTAACTCATCAATCAGATTAAAATACAAGCTTTGGCGTTGTTCTTGGTCTGTCATGGTAATTTTCTTGATTTTAGTAAATTGTGAATAAGTTACTGTTCGATACTTTGGCGCCACAGCCTTTCCAACATTTCAACTTGTTCTTTTAAAACAGTAGCGCGATGAACCAGATATCTGTCGTAAAAGAGAATCCCTAACCCAACACAAATCGGGGTTAACAAGAAGAACCATTGCAGGATAGTGGCAAATTTATATTGTTCAGCAACAGTTAGCATTTGATGAACCACATTGCGATCGAAGGATTGAATGCTAGTCTGAGGGGAATGTGTACCCTCTTTCTGGGGAGCCAAGGCGGGAGCATCTGTAGTTGTGTTGTTAACTTCGTAAGCTAAATTCTGAGATTTTACTAACTCCAGATGTCGCTCCCAAATTATGCCAAATACTACTAGTCCTGGTGAAAGCACTGCTAAGGTAACGACGCAAACTGTAAGAACATTTAAAAGTTTGGCTTTCATCTTGGCTCTCCCTTGCTAGGTAGTATGCACCCAGTAAGAAAATATCTTTTGCTGTTTATCTAAAGTAGTAATATATTTCTACCTCTCAAACAGTTTTGATATTAAAATATGTGTAATCGGTAATTTGTACAATCATTAGTTGCCAGTTATTTTTCTCGTCACTACTGACTACTGACTAATAAAAAATTACCACCCTTTTCACAAAACATAGGATTATTCAGTCAGAAAGAACGCACTTGATTCGGGAATCTGGTTTCACCCTATTCTCAAAAAGAAGATTAAGAAGTCCCCCCTAGTTCACTAAGCTTTCGCTCAGGAATGTTGGGGGGTAGAGGGGAATCTCTGCGTAAATCCTATACGATTTATATCAGCCGCTCTCCACCAAACAGTTTACCCCAGCCCTGTTAAGATTATTAAATTCATTAGAATAGTACTCAAAGCCTGTAATCCACACATGATAGGTCTTATAAAAATTCATTGGGGTATGGGTGCTAGTGTTTTTTGGACGGGGTTCTAGTATTTTCGAGGTGGGGTTCTGGGGTTTTTGCACTCAATCTCAAAGCAATGTAGGCAATGGTTAAAGACTGTTTTAGATGCAATTTGGGATTGACAAAATCTGCACTCAAAATAAAATATCAATGTCTCTTGATAAAGATAGACTAATAAATTAGGAAAAGCAATTAAATATTTTAAAATTCAATTATATTTTCAGAATAAATAGAAAATAATGAAAAAATTATTCATCTATACAGAATCATAAAAATTGAATCTCAATCCAAGAGACAATAGTCAGCAATTACAAATGTTAAACTAGAAGAATGGTAAGCTAGCCTCTTCTGAAGTAAGAATCAATGAGAATATCTAATAAAAGTTCTTCCTAAACTTTCATATTTTGTGGTTTAGTTAGAATACATAGTATATGCACTCATTGACATTAAACGGCAAAATAAATACATCAAAGCTTATTGTTATCAGTAAATACTCTGTACTAAGATTTAGGATTTTAGGGGTTAAAGAATGCGGATTGCTCAAGACATCACAGAACTGATTGGACGAACTCCTTTAGTTCAACTGAACAAGATTCCTCAAGCTGAGGGAGTAGTAGCAAGGATAGTTGTTAAATTAGAAGGGATGAACCCAGCGGCTTCTGTGAAAGACCGCATTGGGTTAAGTATGGTACTCTCGGCGGAAGCCGCTGGCTCAATTTTCCCAGGAAAGACCATTTTAGTTGAGCCTACTTCAGGTAATACAGGAATTGCTCTAGCAATGGTAGCAGCAGCGCGTGGCTACCGTTTGATTTTGACCATGCCTGAGACTATGAGCCAAGAACGACGCGCTATGCTTAGAGCTTATGGTGCATCTTTGGAGTTGACACCAGGAACTGAGGGTATGCGGGGAGCAATTCGCAAAGCCGAAGAAATTGTGGCTAATACTCCCAATGCTTTTATGCTGCAACAGTTCCGCAACCCTGCTAATCCCAAAGTTCACCAAGAAACCACCGCTGAAGAAATTTGGACAGATACAGACGGGGAAGTAGATATCGTCATTGCTGGGGTAGGTACTGGTGGAACGATTACTGGGATTGCAGAAGTACTCAAACAGCGCAAACCGACTTTTAAAGCGATCGCAGTTGAACCCAGCAACAGCCCAGTTCTCTCTGGTGGTGAAGCTGGGCCACACAAAATTCAAGGTATTGGGGCTGGATTTATCCCAGATGTCCTTCGTTTAGAATTGGTTGATGAAGTAATTCGAGTCAGCGATGAACAAGCGATCGCCTATGGACGACGTTTGGCAAAAGAAGAAGGCTTATTATCTGGGATATCCTCTGGTGCAGCTTTGTGCGCTGCAATTCAAGTAGGTAAACGTCCAGAAAATGCCGGACGTTTAATCGTGATGATTCAGCCTTCCTTTGGCGAACGTTATCTCAGCACACCCATGTTTCAAGATTTATCTTTAGAAACTGCTGCGGTGCGTTAATAAGACAGGGGGACAAGAGAGTAATCAACCTCCCTGTCCTTCTCATTTGTCTCTTACATAAAATTAAGGCAACTTACCTTTTGAGGTGCGATCGCATCCCATATTACGTTATTAGTGCTTCTAACTCCTTGACACACCCACGGCTGTGTAAATATTGCTACGCTCATTCTCCCTAAAAAGCCGTGGGATTCTTATGCGGAACTTGCCTATCTTGGCTTGCCCTCCATTACAGGTTTATAGTTCCTACCTACAAAATTTATAAATATAGTGCTTCTAGGTTGAGTGCAATACAGACCTAACAAAAACAGTCCTTACCCTGACAACAAGATTTATTTTCTCGAAACTCTTGCTGTCTCGGTGGGTAAAGATTAACATATCTGTGGGCAGAAGCAATATCTCGTTAAATCAACCGTAACAATAGTGAAAACCTTGCGCTGTCTATTTTGAATCTTGTCTAGCAGCAGTTAAACTTGTCTGTATATAGTGACTTAAGACCATTACCTGCTAGGTTATAAATCAGGCACAGACTATACTATAGAAAATTTAGTCAAAATTCTTTACAGCTTTAAAATCAGAGGTATCAATGATTATAACTAATTTTAGCAAACAAAGAAATGAATTTAAGGAATCTAAAGTACTCAAAGCGAAACCACATTGGCAAGGGCAAAATTTGAGCGATACTGCTGTCAAAGGTAAAGATACCAAGATGCGAGATCCTGCACCTGATAGTTCGATTTTGAATAACTTAAATCGCGGTCGAGTTGCTATTTTTATTGATGGCTTAAGCCTGTTCCATACAGCCTTACAACTCGGCATAGAAATTGACTACGTTAAATTGCTTTGTCATTTAACCAGTGGTTCCAGACTGTTGCGTGCTTTTTTCTATACTGGGGTTGATATCAGTAATGAAAAGCAACAGGGTTTTCTCTTGTGGATGCGTCGCAATGGCTATCGCGTAGTAGCAAAGGAACTCGTTGTACCAGCAGAGAATTTCAAAAAATCAAATCTGAACGTAGAAATTGCTGTAGATATGATAACTTTAGCTCCTTATTATGATACAGCGGTTTTAGTCAGTGGCGATGGAGATTTAGCTTATGCTGTAAACGCTGTTAGCAGAATGGGGGTTCGGGTAGAAGTAGTCAGTCTGCAAACAACCACTAGTGAAAGTTTGATTGATGTTGCTGACTGCTTTATTGACCTCGATAGTATTAAAACACACATTCAAAAAGATTCTAATCTTGGCTATAGTTATCGCACAGCGTCAAATTCAAACCTCTAATTAAAAAGAGGTGGAAAGTGGGAGACACAGGGACGCATAAAAGATATCTCTGTGTCTTTGTGTCTTTGCTCTCAATACGGTTCGGATAAGATCCCCCCGCCTGCGGCGACCCCCTTAAAAAGGGGGTAAAGAGGAGAAAAAGCCCCCCAATTTATCGGGGGTTGGATATTCAAGAGACAAATATGTTAACCGAACTGTATTGTCTTTGCTGTGCCCATTTTGCTCGATCTTATATTTCAGATGGATATTTTAATAGTTGAAGATGAACCAGAAATTGCTCGTTTAATCGAACTCTCTTTAGAAAAAGAAGGATTTTTTTGTCGCACTAGCCGCGATGGGATGAATGCTTTGCGGATGTTTCAAGAGCAACCACCTGATTTAATTATTTTAGATTTAATGATTCCTGGTTTGGATGGGTTGGAAGTTTGTGCCCGAATTCGCCAGAAACCAGGTGCGAAAGATCCTTACATTTTAATGCTTACTGCTAAGGGTGAAGAAATCGATCGCGTCATTGGCCTGTCTACTGGTGCTGATGATTATATGGTCAAACCCTTTAGCCCCAGAGAGTTGGTAGCTAGGGTGCGGGCACTATTACGGCGTAGCCTCCGCCAAGGAGGACAACATCAAGTCAATCGTACCCAACACTTTATTGTTGATGTAGACCAGCGCACTGCCAGTCGCCAGACGAATTCTCAAGAAGTTGAAATTTTGGACTTAACCACCCTAGAATTTAACTTGCTAACCACCTTTGTCAGTAATCCTGGTCGAGTTTGGAACCGTACCCAACTAATTGATAAACTTTGGGGAGATAATTTTTTTGGCGATGAACGAGTTGTAGATACTCATGTAGCTCGGTTGCGAAAAAAGATTGAACCCGATCCGGCAAATCCGACTTTTATTAAAACTGTTGTTGGGGTTGGCTATAAATTTGAAGATCCTTTGGTAGCGTAAATGTTATGAAGATGGGGCTGAGAGGGCGCCTGTTTTTCTCCCACTTAGTAGTAATGATCGTGGGAGTAGCTAGTCTGGTGAGCATTAGCAAAATCTCTTCCCCCCGCTTGTTTGTCTTGCATTTGGAAGGATTAGAAAATCAGGGGTTCGACTTAATCGATGTCCGTGCTGAATTGGTTACAGGATTTGAACTTGCTTGGCAGCGCAGCACTCTTTGGTCTGTCTTAGTCGGCACTACCGCCGCCGGAGGATTGAGTTACTGGGTGTCCAGACGAATTATGCAGCGATTGACCGAGATGGAACAAATCACCCAAAAATTTGCTGCTGGTCAGATGGATGCACGACTACCTGTGTCTGACATTCCAGAACTTAGTGGATTGAGCAGTAGTTTCAACCGAATGGCAGCCAGTTTAGAAGGTGTAGAAGCGCGGCGGCGAGAAGTGATTGGAGATATGACCCATGAATTACGAACACCATTAACTGTGGTGCGCGGTTATTTGGAAGAACTGGCTGATGGGGAAATTGAAGCGTCTCCTGAAATCTATCGGCGTTTAGCGAAAGAAACTCGACGCTTAGAGCGGTTGGTGAACGATTTGCAAGAACTATCTAAGGCAGAAGCCGGTTATCTACCAATTAATATCCAACGGGTAAATTTATATCCGTTGTTAGAGTCATTAGTGGAGAAATTTTCCGACCAACTATTGGAAGATGGGCCAGTTATGCTCTTGAAATGTCCATCTGTGCTACCTCCTGTATTGGCAGATGTTGACCGTACAGAACAGGTGCTAGTTAATCTACTAGGTAATGCAGTTCGTTACACTAACGAAGGTTCAATTACCATTACTGTTGGGATTGACGCATCTCAACTCTGGATTGCGGTTAGTGATACAGGCATTGGTATCGCTCCAGAAAATTTGCCTCATGTGTTTGAGCGCTTCTGGCGAGCCGATCAATCGCGCGATCGCCATTCGGGAGGTACTGGTATTGGTTTAACTATTTCCCGTCGTTTGATTGAATTACAAGGCGGTCAAATTCAGGTAGAAAGCGAATTGGGAGTTGGCAGTACGTTTCGCTTTTTTCTGCCTTTGGCTTGAGACAAAACCTTCAATTCCGAGGGATTGACACAAGCTAGTCATGGCTGTGTCATACCCAATTGCTAATTTGAAAGTATCCAAAATTCTAGCTTGTTGATGAATGCCAGGATTTTAGAAATGCATAGAGTGTAACATTATGTCTACTTTTATTTTGGCTGCTTTTTTGGTTAGTTTACTCAGTGCTTCAGGTTATGCTGCGATCGCCTACTTGTTCCCTCAAAATCGCTCATTAAAATAATTCGTAATTCGTAATTCGTAATTCGTAGTTAAAAATTGAATTACGAACTTGTACTGAGCGTAGCCGTTGGCGCAGCCTCTCGTAGAGAAGTATTAGTAATTAGTTAATCTCCTTTCTCAATAATTCTGGAATTTGAGAAGGACGTTCAGCTACTGTTACTTCCGCTTCTTTTAAAGCAGCTAATTTACTTTGGGCTGTGCCAAAGTCAGGATCGCGTCCGATAACTGTTGCTAAAGTCCCAGTTTGACGCCAAGTTTTTCCTGGTGGTGCAAGTCTTCCTGCAATGTAGGCAATTACTGGTTTATCAATTGCTTCAGCAATATACCGCGCTGCTGCTTCTTCACTACCACCACCAGGTTGACCGACTAAAACGATCGCTTCTGTGGTTTCATCCTCATCGAGAATTTGCAGCCATTGCAAAAATGAGGAACCGACGATCGCATCACTACCAATACTGACACTAATTGACTGCCCTAAACCTGCTTTTGTTAATTCGTAGGCAATTTCATAGGTGAGGGTACTGCTACGACTAACGATCCCCACTGTTCCAGGGGTATAAAATTCGCTGGGTTGAGTTCCTAAGAGAATTTTTCCCGGTACAATGATCCCCGGACTATTTGGCCCGATTACCAAAGTTTCACAGGCTTCGGCTTTACGGAGTAATTGCACCATATCCAAAGGCGGCACACCAGCAGTAATAATAATAATCTGGCGAATATTAGATGCGATCGCTTCTAATGCTGCATCTAAAACATCATAAGGATCTACACAAATAATTGTGGTGTCAATTGCCCCAAATTGTTCTATTACTTCCTCTACTAAATCAAATACTGGCAGTCCATGCAATTCCTGTCCGCCGCATCCAGGATTGACACCAGCTACTAAATTCGTGCCATAAGCTTTCATTTGATCGACATGAGTGCTTGATATAAATTCACAAAAGCCTTGAATTAAAACTTTACTTTCTGGCGTTAGGTTCATAAAAAATTACCGTAAGTTTGATAACCCAGCGCTTTGAACTACTGGGCATAGAAACAACACATTTACAGTGTCGTATTGATTCAATTTTTACTGAAATTCCAAAAATGAGTCTGGAAGCTAAGTGTTCCAAAAGTGAGAAAACGCGCCCCTAGCTAGAAATATTCAGTTTGAATGTACTATATAATTTAGTCCCAGAAAGCAAAGCTGTATTTAATTTGAGCATCAAGTTCAACAATTTATACCCGACGGTAAAAACTAATAATTTTTGATTTTTGAATTGTCACAAAATGACATTCACTATCTTTTATTAGCCGTTGGTTTAGCAAGGAGAACTGCTGCTGCCACTGCCTCATCTAGATTTTCTACCACGACAAGCGCATCGGTGTGGGTTTTTAGTGTTGTCAAATATTTTCTCGCAGTGTTAAATTCAGAACCCGCAAGCCGGACAACTAAGGATGGAAAATTAAGCTGTCGCCGTTTACTACCATTAGAACGTACAACCTGTGATTGAAGTTCGCTGTCGTCTTGCTGCACTACTCTAGCTATAACTTCAGCCACTTCCTCGGTTTGCGGAATGCTACCCAGAAAGTTAATTAGTATTACTTGAATGCTTTTATCAGCCTCCAGCATTTTCAAACCTGTTTCTAGGCGATCGCGGAAGGTAGTTGGTGTAGTATCTGTAAGGAAAGCATGACGTAGATTCAAACAAACACCTGGATTGCCACCAGCATTTGCAACTAAATCTAAAGTTGCCATCACTGAACCAGTACCGTTACCTAAAATACCGATTTTTCCATGCATTTGTACACCATCCCAGTCGCCCAAAATACCGTTAATTTCAGTAGTGGTATGACGACTGATAATTTTTGCTGCCATCTCGGCCAGATCGGGATGACGCTTGATCGACCGTTCGTTGACCCTGACTTTACCATTAAGAGCCATAACTTGACTAGTAGTACTGACTGCCAAGGGATTAATTTCGACTAAATCCAGGTCTTTTTGGACAAATAAGTGGTACATCTTTTCCACAACGCTGCTTACCGACTGCATCAGCGTTCCTTGCAAACCCATTTTCAAAGCCAATCGTCGGGCATAAAATGGTGAGAATTCCTGTTCCACGACAACGTAGTGCATTCTTTCCCCAGCCGATTCCCAATCGATATCTGCTTCTTTGCAACCTAAAAGTACCGGTCGGCAGGCAGCAGTATCTAAAACTACTGCTAGATAAAATTCTTGGTTGGCGTCGTATCTAGATTCTGCCAGTACAACTTCCGGCAATTCGCCCCAAATTGGTAAACTAAAGATATTTTGAGCAGCTGCGATCGCATCGATAGTCGTTTGGGCAAATCTGACTCCACCAGCTTTTGCCCGTTCCGCTCCGTGGACTTGAGATTTCAGTACAATTGGATAGCGAATTTTTAACCGTTTCAAATCTGTAGGATGGTCAATTCGTTGGGAAGGCAATACCGGGATGCCTATCTTCGCAAACCATTCTTTAACTTGGTACTCTAATAAATCCATTGATACACCTTAGTATTGACACTTTCCAAGATTTTGGTTATTCCTGTCTTGATATTTTGCAGCACCTTGATTGCAGAATTAACCTTTTTGCAGCTATAAAAACTTATTTTTCACGGATCAATTTTATCGAATTCAGCAAATTCAGCATATTAATTTTGATAGTCAACTTGTTTGTGACAGGGCCACAACACATAATTAATCTCCTCAGTAAGTTTCCCAGCATAGAAGATAACTAGCTTTTTTGTCAAAACCCTCTGACATAGCATCGTTTTCTTAACCTTTAGATAATTTGGTAAAAATTGTTCTGCAACTAGCATTTTGCAAAGCAGTAGCTTTTGTGAGTTTAATTATCGCAAAGTAATGCAGTGAAAATACCCAAATCTTCTATTATTCCCATTTTTTATTTTTAATTTATATCTGAAGACAGATTATTTAATTTTGTATCTAGCGCTGTAAAAATGTATCGGCACGAACAATAATTACTTTTTTAATTTTTGGTGAAAAGTCAGAATTTGTGTTAGAAAGTTGGTCGTTCAGATTCTCAGGCTGTGGTTGATTAAACTGTGCATTTGCATTCAACAAATCTAAAAAGTTCATTTCATCCCCTTAAAGATAATCAAAACAATATAGAAGTTCAGCGGGAAAGCTGTATGAAAGTAGCAGTCCAGCAGGAAGATTTACAGCTTTTAGCCAAAACTTTGCAAGAACAATTACTTGTAGAAGTCTCAACCGCTGAAGTCTTCGAGGTTAAGTGCGTCGTCAATAAAGGCGAGTTAAT
This sequence comes from Nostoc sp. DedQUE04, assembly GCF_034530995.1. Lineage (NCBI taxonomy): Bacteria > Bacillati > Cyanobacteriota > Cyanophyceae > Nostocales > Nostocaceae > Nostoc > Nostoc sp. DedQUE04. The sequence continues at coordinate 70,474 of NZ_JAVRCA010000040.1, forward strand.
GATTTTAACGCAACACGCGTCAGATGTAATCGTTGACGCTCAACTAATTTTTGCAGTCATTGAGGAGGTACTTCAGTCTTTAGCACCCCACAAAGAGCAACGGGTGCAATGTTTCCTCAGAGTTTTTGGCGAACAACTCCCTTATGCTAAATGTTTCTTGGCGTTGAAGCCGACGGGAGGATGGGTAGCAGAGGGAGATGAGGAAGTACAAAAAGATGAGGAAGTAATATTCCCCTCATCATCTCTGACATATTCTCCATTAATCAATGAGAGCGAAGAAGAAAAAGAAGAAGAACTGTTTGACCCGTTTGCAGATGTGCCGAATTTCTCGGCTTCAAAGCCAGGATTCCAGGTCAAACCTATCCTCTTGGGTGCAGCGTTGGTGGGAATTATAGTTTTAGGCGGTGGTGCTTACTTATTGACTCGCCCTTGCGTGATGTCTGAGTGTAAGGAAATACAAAACGCCGAGCAATTAAAAATAAAATCTGCGCAACTGATGCGCCGCGCTAAGTCTGAAAAAGAATTAGTTGCTGTACAACAGCAACTTACAGCAGCCAGCACAGACCTGAATGTAATTCCTAGTTGGTCGCCTCGTTACCAGCTGTCACAGGAACTAAAAGCAAGTTTATCTGGGCGATCGCAAAAAATCGATCGGGTGGTCAAAGCTTTGCAAACGGCATCTTTGGCGACACAAAAAGTTCAAACTCCAGCATCTAGCTTAGAGGAATTACAAACTAGGCAACACTTATGGCGACAGGCTATAGCGCCACTAGAAAGTATAAGTTCTAGTAGTGAACTCTATGGGCTGGTGCAGGGTAAATTATTGAATTATCGTGTCCGTTTGCACGCTGTAAATCAACAGATATTTATTGAGGAAAAATGGCTAAAAAAACTAACAATGGCAAAAGGTGTAGCTGTTGCAGCCGAGAAGCAGGAGGCTACTGCTAAATCCTTGAATGACTGGCAAAAGGCGCAATCTACTTGGCTGGTGGTAATTAATGCCTTGAATACGATTCCCCGAAATAGCGTTGGATACCAAGAAGCCCAAAAGCTGTTGGTAGATTATAAACCTAAATTAGTATTAGTACGCGATCGCGCTACTAAAGAACAATTAGCTGTTAAAACCTACCAACAGGCCCTTACCACTGCCAAGCAAGCCAAAGTTTATGAACAACAAAAACAATGGCAAGCAGCGGCGATATATTGGGAGCAGGCTTTGCAAACTGCTAAAAAAGTTCCCCAAGATAGCTTGTACTACACTCAGGCTCAGTCTCTCCTCGAACCCTATTCGTCTGCGCTCAAACAAACACAAGAAAAAGTACAAGTTGTTAGTAGTTTGCAACAAACCCGCACTGACTTAGATAAGACTTGCATTAATGGAATTCGGATTTGCACCTTTAGCATAGACAATGCAGAAATTATTGTCCGACTAACCCCTGAGTATGACCAAATAAGGCAAAATAACTTCGCTAATCCTTATTCTCAGAATTCGGATACTGCTGTTGACGTTACCAATCACTTGCAAATCTTACGCGAAGCCCTAGCCGTAATTGGTGAAAATGCCAATCTATCCCTTTTTCTTTATGATTCCCAAGGTCAGGTAATTTATACGCGGACTTTAGGCGGGTAAGTAAAATACCGATTTAAGTATAAAGGATGAATTGTACATTAACTAATTATTTGTCAATTTAACAAAATACTGCCACAGCATTTCAAATACCTAAAACCCTGACATAATACTTACTATGTCAGGGTTTTTCTTATTTCAGGAAAATAGCGATCGCACTACTGGCTAAAAGTTACAGATTATAGAGCGGGCGATGGGACTCGAACCCACGACGTTCACCATGGGAAGATGACATTCTACCACTGAATTACACCCGCAAATTGCTAACATAAACTTATGCTTAAAATTAAGCATACCACTATTTACAGCTGTTTTCAATTGGCTAGAAAATCCACTATTTTGACAACTACTGATGCATGAGTCCTGTAGCTGTTCAGATTAGAAAATTTTTTTAGCTAGCTGATGACGGCACTTATTACAATATTTAACTAAAGAACAATGTCCTCGCCTCGCTCCGTGAAGCGAACTTCTTTTATATTCCATTGAGTATTACTCGTTAAGGTTTTGCGGAGACTGCCAAACAGAGCAAACTGTTCACAACTAGAAAGAGAAGTTATTTGCCGCTTTGACTCAGGAGATATTCGTAAATCAACTGTAGCAATGCCATTTTTGATGTTGACACGATACCCAGACAAGCTAAAGTCGCTTGTATCTCGTTTTTCTAAGATTTTACTTACGACATTTGTCACTGGTTCCTCGGCTGGTACTGAAATCTTTTCTGGAATTAGCTTTTGACATTGGGTATCACTTGTGTATAGTGTTACGTTAGTAGTTTTGCTAGTGGCAACCTTAGAAGTTGGTGAGGAAGGCGTATTTTCCTTTCGTGAGGAAGGCGTATTTTCCTTAGAAGATTCTTGATTAGGAAACTTTTCTCTCAACTGAGCTACGCTAGGAATTTGGCTGGGAGACTGAGAAGGTAGGCTATTCGTCGGTGCTGGTACTGTGGTAGGGTATGAAGTTGCGCTGTCAATATTACCTGCGGTAGGGTTAGAACTACAACTACCGAGGCTCACAACCATTGTCACAAAAATAGGGGGTAAAAAATATTTCTTGATTGTGTTCATAAATTTTGCTTATAAATAATGTTATTTATTTCAGTGTCGTTGGTATTAATTCCGCATAAATTCGTGAATATTGAGCCAGTCTATAAAGTGTCAACCAAAAATCTTTTAAAGTCAAATTTTATACTATTCACTAAAATTACAATATTTGCTATTCAAGGATCTATGTCTGACAACTATTAGGGATACAATAAACTAGAGAATTACTGGAACCAGTAGCACTGCATCTGCGTCTGCTGCTTGTGCTAAATAAATTTGGCAAGAGTAAAATCAACTCCTTGCAAAATATTAGAAAAACTTGTGCTTTTAGATTACTGATTAAAAGTAAATTACTAGTTTTCACTACTTTTTTGCTTCGTCAATTGCTGCACTAATAATTGTACTCCCAAAGCCAATAAACCAATTGCCACTATAGCAAAAATACCGCTACCTAAAGCAACTACACCAACTACCAGAGTACGAACAGCAGAAGAAATCTTTACCACCAATGGATTGATTGAATGGATCGGTTTACTAGCAAAATTTGTCGCGATCGCAATCATCAGCGAATAGGCTGCAAATGCCATCCCTCCAGAAATCGCCGCCCCAGTAAAACAGCGTAACGGACTAGCTGTCACCTGTTCTTTAGCATTTGTTTGCGGCGTTAGATTTTGGTCATTCATAATATTTAGATTTTAGATGTTAGATTTTGGATTGGAGCATTAGGAATAATTATTGTTTGTCATTTAAATTGCATCTTTGCGTTTTTTTGATGATTTGAACTATGCAACTTAAAAGCTCATTCATCAGCTTATTGCCCATACTTCATTAACAATAAAGATTTATTTAAATTGAAGATGCCACCTGAATACCATGTGTAATTGTCCGAGTCACAAACAATTCTAAGTCTTCATCAAGAATTGCTTCCCTAGCTTGCAGTTTGACTTGTTCTGCCTGCTGCTGAGACTCAACAAGAGTAAAAACTGTTGGCCCAGAACCAGACATCATTGTTCCTAAAACACCTTCTTGATTTGCAAACATTTCTCGCAACTGCAAGACTTGCGGATAGGCTGGCAATACGACACGCTCTAAATCATTGTGCAGTTTTTGGGCAATTTTTCTGGCATCTCTATCCAGAATAGCTTTTACTATAGCCCCTGAATGAACTGCATTAGCACGCGCTTCCAAATTTTTGCTATCTCTAATATAAGAATGACCAAACTGCTGTCGATAAGTTTTGTATGCCCAAGGTGTGGAAACTTCCAGACTGCGGTATTTCCCCAATACTATATATATGTTATCTAAACTCGGCAGGGGAGAAAGTTGCTCACCCCTACCTGTTGCGATCGCAGTTCCACCCGCTACACAAAAAGGTACATCTGAACCAAGTGTACTTGCCAACTCTTCTAATTCTGACTGAGTTAGCCCCAACTTCCATAATAAATCTATCCCCACCAACACAGCTGCTGCATTTGTCGAACCTCCAGCCAACCCAGCAGCTACAGGAATCTGCTTATTAACGGTAATCTCCACACCCCCATATTTAGCAAAGGCTTCGGGAAATTGCCTTACCATTAATTCTGCTGCTCGGTATGCCAGATTACTTTTATCTGTCGGTACTTGTGGGTGGTTGCAGTGAACACGAATGCTGTCAGTGCTGAGAGAACGCACATCAATTTTGTCTGCAAGTCCGATACTTTGAAGTATCATGGCTAACTCGTGATAACCATCGGGGCGATCGCCAATGATTTCCAAATACAAGTTGATTTTAGCAGGGGCAATTAGGCTGTAGGAACGCATTTTCTAGAAGTGGGGAATGGGGAATGGGGAATGAAGAAGGACGAATGGGAAAAATCTGCCTTGTTCCCTACTCCCTACTTTCTACTCCCAGTTCATTTGCTAAAATTACCCATTGCTGAACGCTGAGGTCTTCGGCTCTAGCTTGGGGATTTATTTTTAATTGTTCCAGTAAGTGGCTCAGGCGATCGCGTTCTATAACTGATTGCAAATTATTTCGTAACATTTTGCGCTTGGCACCAAACCCCAATTTTAAGAAATTCTCTAATTGTCGGGGATTAAGCACTGGTATTTCTATTTTTCGGGGACGCAATCGCACCACTGCTGAATCGACTTTTGGCGGTGGATGGAATGCGGCGGCTGGGACTGTGCAGATCAACTCACACTCAGCCAAATATTGTACCCGCACACTCAACGCCCCAAAAGCTTTTGATCCTGCTTTAGCATACAATCTTTCTGCGACTTCTTTTTGTACCAGTAACACTATTGAGTCAAATGGTTCGGAGTTGGGGTTAGCGATCGTACCCAGTAGTTTCTCAATAATTGGCCCTGTAATGTTGTAAGGAATATTGGCTACTACCTTATTTGGCTTTTGGAAATTAGGAAAGGCTAGTAGATTAGATGGTAAATCTAGGGTGAGAAAATCGCCTTGCAGCAATAGGAAATTTTTAGTCTTACCGAGTTGCTTTGATAACAGTTGACATAAATCGCGGTCTATTTCAACTGCAATCATAGATTCTACTAAGGGCAATAACTGACGAGTTAGAATGCCAGTGCCAGGCCCAATTTCTAGGACGCGATCGCTTTGTGTACACTCAGCTGCTTTAATAATTGCGTCGAGCGCCTTTTCACTTTTGAGCCAATGTTGAGCAAAGACCTTACGCGGTCGGATCATCTGTATTTATTGCCTAGTCTAATTTTTAGCTGTTTATCAAAAATTCATTATAAATTTTGAAGTCCCTATACAGCGCTAGATTTACTGTAACGCCTATCTTCTCCTCCAAACGCTTTGCGATCGTAGTGATGGCGATCGCGTAAATGTCCATATAAGCGTCACCTGTAGGATGGGAGTCTTAAACCGCAACCTTCCCAACAACTATGCTCTTAATATAATTAATTCGAGCATTTGGATTCAAGATACATACCTCTAGCAAGACTACCTCCTGCCTTTTTGAATAATCATTAATTACTTAATTTGCATCAGATCCCATTTAGATCTAGAGACAAGCAACGTGCATTATTCACACACTCAGGTTTAGCCACTTCGTTCTCGCCTCCCTCCTGTTGCTTAACCTATTAACCTGAAAGCAAGTCCAGGCAAGCGATTTGCCATTTTAGAAAAAAAAATAAGTTTACCCCTTGACAAACTAGGGGATGACTAGTTACTCTAGTTAAGTGGAAAGGCGAAAGACGCCAAACCACCGCTGAACCTGTAAAACATAATACTTTGAAAGCTTAAGAAAAAACCAATCCTCGTCAAAAGATTTTGCTTTTGGTAAATCCAAAAGGATAGTCAAAATTAATAATAGGATTCCGGGAAATATTTTTTTCGGAGCCACAAACTCGAAACACAACAAAACGGAGAGTTTGATCCTGGCTCAGGATGAACGCTGGCGGTATGCTTAACAC
>NZ_JAVRCA010000041.1:0-53946 GCF_034530995.1 Nostoc sp. DedQUE04
ATTGGGCATTGGGCATTGGGCATTGGGCATGGGGCATGGGGCATGGGGCATGGGGCATGGGGCATGGGGAAGAGACAAGGTAGACAAGAAAAAAGGAAAAGACTTGTTCAATAATTCCCCCTTGTCCCCTTGTCCCCTTGTCCCCTTGTCCCCTTGTCTCCCCTGCCCCCTACTCCCCTGCCCCCCTGCCTTCTTCATCGCCATCCTAAAAGGCGCAGTCCAGGGACAATTAGGTAATAACTCACTCCTAACCAGAAGCTGATAAAGAAGCCTATAGAGCCAAAAAAAATTAGAGGTAACTGTAACTCTGACCAGGCTGGTTGACTGGTAAATTGGAAAATTGGAGGTGCACCTAACTTCAAAAGAATCAAAAGTGCATAGCCGATCGCACTGCCAAAGGCCGCGAACACAGCGTACACTACATGATGGCTGCGAAGTCCTAAACTCAACGTGAGTAGGCAAACTGCCACTAAAATCACTGCCATTAAGCCCTCGCCGCTATCTTTTGGGGTGATTAATTGCAAAATGAACCAGCCAAAGCCATAGCTAATTATTCCCATCAGGGATGCCACTAAAAACCGCCGCCGTTGACCAAAACAACCAGATACTGTCAATCCCCATGCGGTTCCCCAGCCTGCGGCGACGAACACCAAAATATCTGCCCCAAAGACGGGCTGAGTATTTGGTACTAATTGATTTAGCTGACTCCCAATAAATTCTACAATCTGAGGCCCTAAGCTGGTGTGATAGGCCAAAATAAAACCAGCGATCGCACCAAAACAAGCGCCTATACTACTGAGGAGCATCGCCCAAATCGTCGCCAAACAAGCTCGGAAAATTTTGATGATTGTCTGAGCGATAAAAATAACGGTTTTGGTGAGAGCTAGGCTAAAGTTAGCTAAAACTTGTTCGATAGCTTGTGTTATCAGGGTAAATCTCTGGGAAACTTGCGTTGAGGCTTGCTTAATGTTGTCTTGCAGTTGGGCAAATAACCCTGGTGGCGGTAATGGTTGAGAAATCTTCGCCAAACGTTTTTGAATTATAGCTGCATTCGCTGGACGCGATCGGACATCCTCCTGCACCATCTCATCCAGCAAATCTGCTAGTTGCGGGTTGACATTCACCACAGTTCGCCATTGCAATTTACCCGTTTGCCGATCTTCCAACTCTAGCGGGTATTTGCCTGTTAATAGTTCAATCATCGTTCGACCAAGAGCATAAAAATCGGCACTTGGCCCAACAATACCTCCAGTAACTTGTTCTGGTGGACTGTAGCCAGAAGAAAATAATCGCGTGGAACTAGACACAGAACGCAGCTTAGAGGCACTAAATTGTTTCGCTCCGCCAAAATCAATTAACACCAGGCGATCGCCCTCTGCTTGCCCTGGAGACGGGGTTAAAGATGACGAAGATGTACCCAGCATTAAATTAGAAGGTTTGATATCTCGGTGAAGAATCTGACGTTTGTGTAATTCTTGTAAAATCTGCACTGCTTGGGCAAACCAGTTTAAAACCAAACTCTCTGGACACCCTTGGGGAAACTTTTTTAATATTTCCTCTAAAGTTTGCCCATTGATTTTTTCCATTACCAGGCAAGGCAGTTGGTGCGGTTTGGGGTTAAACAGTTGTATCTGAAAATACCCTTCGGCATCAACTCTGGGGACACCTGGATGGTGCAAACCGGATAAAACTGCCGCCTCTTGGGTAAATAACTCCAGTGCCTTGGGCGAATCTTCTACTAATACTTTCAACACTTTCTCTGTTTGAGTTTTTTCATCCCAAACTGTGTAGATTTGAGCAAATCCTCCCGATCCCAAGGGCTGAAGTGGAACATAGCGGTTTAACAACTCTAGCGGTGCGCCACAGCTGTTGCAAAATTTGTTTCCCCAAGGCTGAGGATAAGGACGTTGACAATCAGGATTTATGCAGTGAACCGCACTCTGAGTGATGTGGGACACAACCGCTACAATACAAAGGCTGACTTGATTTTAGCGTTTCTTTAGGTTTCGTGATTTTAAAATAGACAAAAGGAAAACCCTCATAGAATCTATGAGGGAATTCATTCATATTTACAGCGAATTTCAAGGAAGGTGAAGTACACAAGCTCGCGTCTCAAAGCAAGGTATAAAGCCTGTTTGACTTCAAAATTCAGAATTCAGAATTCTGAATTCTGAATTCTGCTGTATCTCAGCCCTTAATTACGAAAACTTCTCTTACTTTGTCTGTGCTTGGCAACTTCTTTGCGCTTGCGTTTTTCTAAGGGTGTTTCAAAATGACGATGCTTTCTCATGTCTGGAAAAATTCCCGCCTTGGAAACTTCTCGTTTAAATCGTCGTAAGGCTGACTCAATGTGTTCATTGTCACCTACAATTACTTGGGTCATTATTTCTCCTACTAAGTTGACTTCATCAATGGCTATGCAGGCGGTAACATTACAAAAAAAAGACAGACTCTTGTTTGTCTGACCTTAAGACTCTTGGTAAGTTTTTATTTCCAAGGTTAGTATCGTCCGCCACCGCCACCGCCACCGCCGCGGTTGCCGTATCCTCCTCTGTTACCACCACCAAAGGAACCTCTATCACCTCTGTCTTCCTTGGGTTTAGCCTTATTCACTTTCAGGTCACGACCCATCCACTCAGCACCGTCAAGAGCTTCAATGGCAGCAGTTTCTTCAGCTTCAGTTCCCATTTCCACAAAAGCAAAGCCGCGCGGACGACCTGTTTCACGGTCAGTAGGTACTTGAACGCGCTTTACAGTACCATATTCTGCAAAAATACCACTTAAATCTTCTTGTGTAACGTCATAAGAGAGGTTACCTACATAAATTGACATCGATTCTCTCCAAAATCATCACTGTGTAGAGATTTTAATTTCTCTCAGAAGTCTGTAAATACTAAAAGGAAAAAGCCTTTCAATACTAAAACCAAAGACATCGCTGAATTAACTCTCATAAATCTAGGATGACATACGAGCCAACTCTTTGCATCCACTAGATAGTTAACCAGTGATGCGATCGCACCTAAGCGATCGCCCGCCCCCACATACCCTAAGTACAATCCACCGCAAAAAGGGGTTGGAAATGGAATAAAATAAATTCTGTAGGGTGATATAGAAAATCAGACATGCAGGGGCGCATCTTTAATATCCGAATTGAACGTTTGACTGCATTCACCATGAAGCATTACTTCAAGATTTTAATACGAAAGGCAAAGTCAGGCAACAAATATAAAACTATTGTGACTTGTACTCTTTGGGAAAACCTGCTATAAAAGCAACTGCGATGCTTATAGCAGCAAGCATCGCGAGTCTTTTTCTTTGGCGCTAGCCTCTTTTTTTGGAAAAGGAGAGTAAGTGGCGTAACATTCATGTTCGGCTAATTAACCAAAGTTGCAATCTTAAGTTGCCGAACATCACCTTTCCAAACAGTCTCTAATTCAGCTTTGACAAGTTGAGCGGCCTCATCTTTGCCTAGTGCCTGCAAAGTTGCCTGCAAGCCAAATAGAGAACGTCCATTATGGGGATATTTTTTTAAATCGGCACGAAAGACTTTCTCAGCTTCTCTATAGTCACCCTTAGCCAAAAGCACAGCACCCAAAGATTCCCGCGTCGGAAAGTACCAGTCTGGTGGTTCCACGTAATTAAGGGCATCTTCTGCTACTACTGCTTTTTCTAGTAATTGGATGGCAGATTCATAATCATGATTTTCTCTAGCAATTTTGGCGTCTAGAACTTTTGAGGCAATGTCTAAAATATTACTGGCAGGACTAAATCCAATAGTTGCCTCGGTGGAAATTCCCTGTTTGGCAGCTAGTAATGCCCGACTTTCACTTACTGCATCTTCAAGTTTACCTGTGGCTGCGATCGCCATACCGCGAGCAAAATGCCAAAGTGCTGTGGTAGTGGGCAATTTAGCTTCGGGAGCAGGAGTTTTTAAGATGGCATCCCAATCACTAAAGCGTGTCTGAATCAGCATTTTGCTGCCGAGGAATCCCTCAAGCATTGGTGCATACGGGTCAATTGCAGTAGCGTTTGCAACTAATTTATCTGCGGATTTCAGAGCATCTTCATATCTTCCTGCCATGCTACTGGCCACCATGAGGAAATGTACGTTGTGGTTGTAGTACATCATGGGGTAAGTGCCCTGGACTTGATATTTTTTGATGTAAATATCATCTTGAGCGATCGCCTGCTTGTTTGCCTGCATTGCCCCTTGATAATCTCCCACACGAAAATAAATATGACTTGGCATGTGTACCAAGTGTCCTGCTGCTGGCGCTAGAGTTCCGAGTCGGTTAGCACTGACAAGGGCCCGTTCTGGAGAAGGTGAGGCTTCCACTGCATGGATATAGTAATGATTAGCTCCTGCATGATTCGGGTTACGTTTGAGAACTGATTCTAAAACAGCCACAATTTTTTCTGTATCTGGCTGTGGCTTACCATCTTTAGTCCAATGCTGCCAAGGATGCAGAACCATCAGGCTTTCAGCGTAAAGTGTCGCTGCATCCAAATCATCAGGATAGCGCTTGACTAGGTTTCCCATTGCTTTGGCGTAATCTACCGCTAGTTGATACAAATCAGCATCGGCATCTTGAGAGTAACGTTTTGCTAAGGCGTTAATGTAGTCTCGTTCTTGGGTGGAAGCTTGGGTAGAAAGGGCCAAAGCTTGCTGTACTGCTTGGTAAGCAGCTAACTCCCGATTGGGGTCTATTGCCGAGTTAATGTTGGGCCCCAAGGCTAAAGCAACACCCCAATATGCGATCGCTAAATGGGGATCGAGTTTGGCAGCGTATTGAAAAGAACGCACTGCCTCATCATGATTGAAAGCGTAAATTAAATTTAATCCCTGATCGAAAAACTTTTGGGCTTGGGGATTAGAAGTAGAAACTGGATGGTGGATTGTGCCAAGTCCAGATATTAAGTAGTATGGCTGTTTTACTTCAGCGTCAACGTGTTGGTATAAGCTTTCATCAAGAAGCGGCTTGTTATCAGATATCGCCGCGCTAGGAGCGACTAAAGAGAATATAAGCACCCAAACTAGAAATAAGTACTTCATTATTATTTTTCTTCAAGCTCTTTTTTAATATTCAAATGCCACAGTTTCTCTAAATAAGCAACTTGTCGGCAAAAAACAGCAGTCTGGTATTTCTTATAGATATTAAACCCAACAAACACAATCATTGGAATCAAGATAGAATATCCGATGAAAATGTTAACAGACGAATCAGTTGGCATTTTGTAGTCTATATATTGGAAGTTGGGAGTTGGTTGAGTACTAGAATTTGATTGCATAAATATCTTCATAAATACTACAAGTAAGAAGCTAGAAATCAATGTGGAGAATTGTTCCTGCTGTCTTTGAGCAGAAATTAATCACCAGTTCTATTAGGTACTTCAAAGCCGCTACTGAGACTTATCTATGCCTTCTTGCACTAGCTAAATTATTCTTCAGTTAAAACCTGAAAAATTATGTTGATTTCTGCTAAATTTTGTGACAAAATCCTTATTCTGCAAGCTACTGCTCCTACAGTATTTACTGAGATTTCCACTATTTTTAGTGTTAGTTATTTCTAGTACTTGCTTAATTAGTCAGAGTTGCAGAAGCAATATACAGCGGATTGCAAGTTAATAAGTGACTATTAAGAAAGATGTGACTAATATATAACTCAATACGCTTGCGTTAGCCCCAAAAACCTTAAACTACGTAAGTTGGGGCCACTGCGCCCTTGCGGTTTCCCGACTTGTACCCTTACAGGGAAGCAAGCTGCGCTTTTAGCGTTCCCTTCAGGTAGCAAGTGGCGTTTGAGGAACGAAACCCAACATTTGCAAGACTTCATATTTTTTTAAATTATGAGTTATATTTTCGATATATCTCTTTTTCAAGTTCTAGCTTTTCTTCATCTATTCGGATTATCATATTATCTTCCTCTCCATCTTCATCTGGTATGAGTTGATATAAACCAAACTCACAACACTCTGCAATTACAGATATCATACTGGTCAGATTTTTATATATTCTTACTGAATCCTCAAGGCAACCAACATCCCAAAGATAAACCGGAGATGGATCGAGATCGCCAACTACATAAAGGCTTCTTTTAGTCTCATACGCAGCAATAGGAAACCATTTTTGGTTCCAATATGCATCATCATAGCTAGTAGCTTATCCGATACTTTTGTAAATATAAACTGAATCTTGCAAGGAACAAAAAGAACAAATGATATCGGCTCTTAATTGCTCAGGAAACAAAAAATAGAGTGGTAGATAGCCATTGTTATAACCAAAATCGGCGGTTCCATTGCGCCATTGATAAAGTTCGTATACTTCTTCAGATAATCGGAATGGTAAATCCTTTGTAATTTCGTCAATCTGCTGGCGAGTTAAACCTGGATTGTAACAATCAAAGAAATCATGATTGGTAGATTTTAACCAATTCAAAATATATTGAAGTTCATCCGTAAGTTCAGACATTTAACTAACCTCATTTAGTGATTAAAGACGAAGTATTTTGAAGCATCTCCTCTCATTTACCCAGAATTGAGTACACGGACTCGCTAATACTGCACTATCTACCACCAATTTGAAAGCCTCCGCACCCTGTTGACATATTTACCATATCCAGTGGTAATAAGCCAAGTTGCGGGTTATCAACATCACTATCTACCTGAAGTTATAAATGATTTTGTCTAAAGATAGAACAATATAATGATACCTTTCCCTCTTTTGGATATTACCTGAATTTCCAAAGATGATTTTCAAGGTTAAATAACTATGTACAATGGACACAAATATTTGTCATAAAAACATCGTCAGATAGAAGAAGCAAAAGTTATTTAAAAGTAATCTATAGATATTGCAGCGCTTTTCAAGCAAGCAATAAATAATCAACACTTAACCTACTTTAGGAGCAAAAAAGATGAGTATCGAAGATAAAGCAAAAGCTTTTGCTAAAAACGTCGAAGGAAAAGTACAAGAAGCAATTGGCGAAGTAACTGGCGATCCTAAAGATAAAGCTGAAGGTAAAGCTAAACAAGCTGAAGCCCAAGTCCGTCACACCACTGAGAATATCAAAGATGAAGTTAAAAAGACTTTAGACTAGTACAGCGTGATAGAGGTTTTCCTCGCTGTAAAAATTTGTTCAAGTAGTTAGATTTTGATGGTAATGTAATAGGTGAAATTTTATTTAGGAAGAAGGTTTAAGTGAAATAATTATTTACTGAACCTTCTCCCCTTATTCACTCTGTTTTTTACCTAAGATTTTCAGCCATTTTGAAAATAACGATCGCAAAGCATTTTCTCAATCTATTACTGATTTTCTCAAAGGTGCTAATTCATAATTAATATTCTATTTACCTATCTTTTAACAGACATCCCAACATCACAAGGTAATTCTATTAATTCTATTGTACTAACAGCGTTATTAGGGTAATAATTTTTTGTCGCCTACTTTTAGTTTTCGTCAGCTAAAGGTAGGTGGATAGTAAATGTACTACCCTTGCCTGGTTCAGATGTCACATCGATTGTGCCTTGATGTGCTTCGATAATACAGCGAGAAAGATATAATCCCAAGCCACTACCAGAACGTTGGTGTTTTCCTTGACGAAATCGCTCGAATAATATTGCCTGATCTGGTTTAAAAATTCCTGGCCCTGTATCTTGGATATCAATATTCACAGCGATCGGAGTCAGATAACAGTGAATATTTACAGAACCTTTGTCTGTAAATTTGATAGCATTGCCGATAATATTTGTCAAAACTCGCCGCAGTTCTAAGCGATCGCCCATAATGGGGCTTGCAGTTTCACTTAGATCGATGTTTACAGCTAATCCTTTTTCTTCAGCTAAAGGAGTTAATTCTTGGCAAACTTCACTAACTAATTCCTGAATATTGCAGGCAGAAATTTTTAAGGTTTTACAGCCCGCTTCATGACGATAAACTTCTAACAAGGTATTTACCATTTCCAGCAAGTCTTGATTGCTGCCAATCATGGTATTAATTATTTCTTGCAATTGTGGCGAAACATCGCAAAACCTGCCTTCCAGCAATAATTTTAATACGCGGTTAGAGGCTACTAGAGGGATACGTAAGTCGTGAGTAAAACGGGAGACAAAATCTGCACGGAGGTTCGCCATCTGATCTCGTTCGTCGATACTATGCTTGAGGCGCAGGAGCGATCGCACCCTTGCATGGAGTTCATCAGGATCGAATGGTTTGCGAATGAAGTCATCTGCACCAGCGTCTAGTCCTTCAACTACGCTAGACTCATAGTGAGCCGTAAGCAGCAGAATCGGGATAAATGGCAACGCCTGATTCTGTCGGATGCGCCGAGTGAATTCATAGCCATCTAGCTCCGGCATCATCACATCTAAGAGAATTATGTCTGGCGGTGACTCTTCAACCATAGCCAGAGCAATCTTACTATCTTCTACCAAGCTAATTTCATAGTCCTCATCTTCTAGGACTGCTTCTAAGACCAGTAGATTGTCAAAAATATCATCAACAACGAGAATTTTATCTTTTTTGACAGTTTTAGGTAAAGACATGGCTAAATAAAAAAGAAGTGCTTGGCTATCCCTAGCAAATCTAGTAATAGCTTACTTCACCAGCGCTGAGATTATTAAGGATTAACATTTTCTTTTAGAGTTTTCTGAGTTTAATACCTTTTTTTACGTAATTACACTGTTCTTGTCTTAATAATGTGTATTATTTATTTTATAAAATACTCTTCTCATAAGTATATTAGTCGCCTAAATTCTCCAATTAATATGAGTGCCTGAGTGCTAGAGTGAGTTATTTTAGTCGCTTTTATGTGCATAATACCGCTCAACGCAAGGATAATTACTTAATAATCACCTACTTTTACTTGCTATCAGATTTCTTCAGAAAATTTGTATAACATAACACATCGGGCACTGGGTTTATGTATAAAAATATTTTTTGATTGAATTTTTTTGATTGAATTATATTGTCATATCGAAACTCTTGCCTTAGAAAAGCTTACGATATAAGGTTATCTATGTCTAATGGTAGATGAAGTTCAGGGAATAATACCAAACGCATTGCTTTTTGTATAAGATCCCGAATAGAAGAACGAGATTATTTTAATCTGTACTTTAGAAAAATAACAGTAAAGTTAAGCAACTATGAGTGAAATCAAGATCCTTGTGATTGAAGATCACAACCTGACAAGAATCGGCTTGCGGTCTGCTTTACAAACCCAGCCAGAGTTTAACATTGTTGGTGAAGCAGCCAATGCAGCCGACGGTATCAAGCTTCTGAAAACTCTCAAGCCGGATGTTGCTACTATTGACATTGGTTTGCCTGACATGGATGGTATTGAGCTAACACGCACATTTAGGCAATATCAGGCAGAAAATGAGGACTATACAACAAAGCTGCTAATTTTAACGATGCAAAATAGCGAACAAGCAGTTTTAGCAGCATTTGCAGCAGGTGCAGATTCTTATTGTATGAAGGATATAGAAACTGAGAAACTAGTAGAAGCTGTGCAAACGACTTATGCAGGTAGCTCATGGATCGATCCAGCGATCGCAGACGTTGTACTACAACAAATACGTCAAGATTTCACCGATGGCAACAAAAACGCATCTGGAAAAAGAGTTTTGATTGAAGGTATTGACCCAGATGTTGAGAAAAGTATAGTCAGCTATCCTTTAACTCATAGAGAGATGGATGTTTTAGAGTTGATTGTCGCTGGCTGTGACAATGCAGAAATTGCCAAAAGGCTCTATTTAACAGTCGGTACTGTCAAAACTCATGTTCGAGGTATTCTCAATAAACTCTGTGTTGCTGACCGGACACAAGCTGCTGTCCGTGCGTTGCGGGCCGGATTAGTACCGTAAGCAAGTAAAACCATCATCGACTGTGTACACAAGAACACTTAACAAATAAAAATATTTCTTTCTCAGTCTCCAGTAAATTGTTTTTTGGTCAAAGCAGTTAACTGGGACAAAGATTTATGAAGAAATCGTTACAAAGTTTAGTAGAATGACATAATTGACTAAATAAGTATTTTTCTATACATACATGATAGCGGATCGATTTCCCTGGCTTACCGCAATTGTCTTACTGCCACTTGTTGCTTCCCTGCTTATCCCTGTGTTGCCTGATAAAGATGGTAAACTCGTGCGGTGGTATGCACTAGGTGTAGGTATTGCAGATTTTGCATTAATGTGCTACGCATTTTGGAAGCATTACGATGCCAGCAGTGCTAGTTTTCAAATGGTGGAAAATTATGCCTGGATACCTCAGTTAGGTTTTAACTGGGCGGTATCAGTCGATGGGCTTTCAGCGCCACTTGTGCTTTTAGCCGGATTTGTCACCACACTCTCGATTTTTTCAGCTTGGCAAGTCGATCGCCGACCCCGCCTCTTCTATTTTTTGATGCTGGTGCTGTATTCGGCACAGGTAGGGGTGTTTGTTGCTAAAGACTTGCTGCTATTTTTCATCATGTGGGAAGTAGAACTGATTCCCGTCTATCTATTAGTCTGCATTTGGGGTGGGCAAAGGCGTCGTTATGCAGCTACAAAATTTTTGTTGTATACCGCAGCTGCTTCTATATTTATTTTGGTGGCAGCTTTGGCAATGGGGCTATACGGCGGCGGTGATATGACGTTTGATATAACCGCCCTGGCTAAGAAGGAATATCCTCTTGGACTACAACTGCTACTTTATGCAGGATTGTTGATTGCATTTGGTGTCAAGCTTGCTGTTTTCCCGATGCATACTTGGTTGCCTGATGCCCACGGCGAAGCATCATCTCCTGTATCGATGATATTAGCTGGTGTGTTGCTGAAAATGGGCGGATATGGACTGATTCGCCTGAATCTTGAGTTGCTTCCCAATGCACACATTTATTTTGCGCCAGTTCTAGCCATTCTCGGTGTTGTCAACATTATCTATGGTGCATTGAACTCCTTTGCTCAAACCAATATGAAGCGGCGTTTGGCTTATTCGTCGATTTCTCACATGGGGTTTGTACTGCTTGGGATTGCCTCCTTCACTGATTTGGGAATCAACGGCGCAATGTTGCAGATGATTTCGCATGGTTTAATTGCATCAGTGCTGTTCTTCTTAGCAGGTGTTACTTACGATCGCACCCACACAATGGTAATGAAAGATATGGGCGGTATTGGTCAAGCCATGCCCAAAGTCTTTGCCCTGTTTACAATCGGAGCGATGGCATCTCTGGCACTTCCCGGTATGAGCGGTTTTGCTGGCGAACTCTCGGTATTTGTTGGAATGACAAGCAGTGACGTTTACAGTTCAACTTTCTGCACCGTCACAGTTTTTCTCGCCGCAGTTGGAGTTATCCTCACACCGATTTATCTACTTTCCATGCTGCGAGAAGTGTTTTATGGTAAAGATGCAGCGCTGCTATGCGACATTAATAATGCAGGCTTGGAAAATCGAGAAGATGAGGGAACAGTTTGTTTTGGTACAGACTGTCTCGTACCAGAAGATGCAGTTTACGAAGATGCTAGACCGCGTGAAGTATTTATCGCCGCCTGTTTTCTGCTGATGATTATTGGTATTGGTTTCTATCCGAAGATGGCGATGCAGATGTACGATGTGAAAACTGTCGCAGTCAATGCTAATCTTCGCCAGTCTTATGCCATAGTCTCGCAAACAAATCCTCAGATTTATGCCAATGGTTTCTTGGTTCCGCAAATTTCCGAGGTTGAAGTAGCGCCCGTTTTAGGAACTTTGAAGTAACCTTGTTGACTAATAGACTTGTCGAAAAGAGCGATCGCTAGGTATCTTTCTGAGGAATAATAAAGCATTGATAGCCGCTCACTGTGGGTAGGCTATCAATTTAATATTGGAGTTATATTAATGATGGCGGACTCTACACCCAACCATAGCGTTCAGTTGCTTTATTAATAAACTAAAAATCAAGCTATGAATACCACAAAAGAAAAAGTTCAATCTCTACTGAATCAATTGCCAGACGATTGCTCAATCGAAGATATCCAATACCATCTATACGTAATTGAGAAAGTTAGTCGTGGATTAGAAGCAGCCGATATAGAAGGAGTAATTACACAAGAAGAAGCTGAAAAACGTTTGAGCAAATGGCTTATCAAGTAGTTTGGTCTTCTAAAGCACTAGAGGATGTAGAAGCGATAGTCACGTATATATCTCGTGACTCAACTGCTTATGCTGCGGCAGTGGTTCAAAGAATAATCGATGTAACTCGTCACTTGAGTAACTTTCCTTTCTCAGGTCGAATAGTACCAGAGTTTGGCGATGATACTATTAGGGAAAAGTTTGTATACAGTTATCGAGTTATCTATCGAATTCAGGATGAAACTTTAACTATTGCAGCAGTGATTCATGGAAAAAGACTATTGGATAAATTGGATGCAGATTCAGGGTAAGTCAAAGTAATTTGTAATTATTTTGATTACTTAGAGACAATTAATATAATTCATGAGCAAGTCAACCCTTTACATGGGATGCTAGTTGATGATTAGTGAGTTTTGCCAATGTCTGTTGTTTCTACCATCACTGTTACCGTTCCCGCCACAACTGCTAATTTGGGGCCTGGTTTTGATTGCATCGGTGCAGCTTTAAAGCTGTACAACGAGTTCAAGTTCACTCGGCTGGAAGAAAGTGGGTTAATTATTCATGTCACTGGTACAGAAGCCCAACGAGTCCAAACTGATGAAAGTAATCTTCTCTACCAAGCGTTTGTCAAGTTCTATCAACATATAGAGCAGACACCGCCGACTGTGAAAATAGAGATTAAGTTAGATGTCCCTTTGGCACGGGGTTTGGGTAGTTCTGCGACAGCAATTGTTGGTGGATTAGTTGCGGCTAATCAACTTGAAGGTGCTACTCTTTCTCAGTCGCAGGTGATGGAGTTAGCGATCGCAATGGAAGGACATCCTGATAATGTAGTTCCAGCCTTGTTGGGAGGATGTCGTCTCGCTGCTACCAGTGGCGCAGGTTGGGAAATTTGTGATGTTCCCTGGCATAAAGATGTTGTGCCAATTGTGGCTATTCCTAATTTTGAACTTTCCACTTCAAAAGCGCGGGGCGTTCTGCCAACAGAAGTAAGTCGTGCGGATGCGATTTTCAATACCGCCCATTTGGGCTTATTGTTGCGCGGCTTGGAAACTGGTAACGGACAATGGTTAAAGACAGCTTTGCAAGATAAGTTGCATCAGCCCTATCGTAAAGCTTTGATTCCTGGTTATGATGCTCTCAACATTGCAGCTGTTAGTGCTGGTGCTTATGGTATGGTGATTAGTGGTGCGGGGCCGACACTGTTAGCTTTGGCGGATAAGTTACACTCAAAGGAAGTGGAGGCGGCGATGTTAGCTGCTTGGCAAGAAGAAGGAATTACAGCCGAGGTGCGATCGCTTTCTCTGGATACCCAAGGCGCAAAAAGCTTTTAATATTTTACTCAGCACTTAAAACTCGATTTATGGAGCAAACTCAGGCTGAAATAGCAGCGCTTAATTCTCAAATTCAGGCTCTTTTAGAAGAACGCGCTGCACTCACTATAAAAAATAATGTCATCTCTGGCGAGAATGATTCACCCCAGGCGATGGTGGAAGCTTACCGCCGTCAAGCCAGAGAAAATGCCCAATTATCAGTTGAACTCCAAGGCATAGATGCAGCGATCGCCGCTTTAGAAGGCAAGATAAAACAAAAACAAGGTAAGTTAGTGCGTTGGCAAGGTGAATCCAAACAACTTATCCAACAGCAGCAGCTAGAGGAAGCGAAAGAAGTAGCTCAGGCTCATGCTGAACGCATTAATCAACTAGCAAGTGAACTGGCCGCAGAAGTCCGTTTTCTTAAGGCTTGTGCCAATCAACTGAGTCCAATGTATTGGCAGATTTATTACAAGCCCTTTATTACTGGCTTTAAGACAATCTCTGTTCCCTATGTCCGCTCTGATGGAGAAGTGTGGACAATTGTCAACCGGATTGTTTAATACTTTACTCTTTTCGTTTGTATGTAATACATTGACCTCTTTTCTTTTAGGCTATCCATTACCCAAATCTTTCTCAACAAAAATATAACTTACTTAAAACAAGAGCAAAAACATTGATAGTTATCCACTCAAATTCTTCAGTTTGTGGGTAGCGATCGCCTAAAAATTTTTTGTCATTTACATTCTTCTGCTTTTGTCAAATATCCGCAGATTGCCTGGTTTTACAATCCTGTTCCTGGCTTATTTACAGCAATCTTAAGAAAAATGTGACTAATGCATAGCAATTTTGAGAAAGGGATTTAGGCTCGAAACCCAAAGATATTTATTCCAAAATGAGAGGCTCCCTCATGCTCAAAGATAAATGCTGGCTTTCCTCACAAGTTCCTCAAATTGTTTTGCTATAAATATAAATATAGTGCGAAAACCTTTAAGAGATTTAAAATTCAAAAGTCGCTAAACATAGTTGAGGGATTAGTCATTTTTGACAATCCAGCATCTGGAAACCCGAAACCGTAAAGACCAATTACCAATGAAATCGGAGGTCTATATGATGTTTAAAAAGATTCTAGTTGCATTAGATCGCTCGGAAATAGGGCAACAGGTTTTTGAGGAAGCATTAGATTTAGCAAAGTTAACACAAGCTAGCTTAATGTTACTTCATGTTCTGTCTTCTGAAGAAGAGGGTAGTCCTTATGTACCTATGCTGTCTAATATGGACTACTATCCAGGATTGACCAGTCAAAGCTTTGAGTTATACCAACAACAGTGGGATACCTTTAAAAATCTAGGAATCCAGATGTTGCAATCTTTCTGTGCCCAAGCAAACACAGCAGGTGTGACTACGGAATTTACACAAAATGTTGGTAATCCTGGTCGGATTATTTGTGATTTAGCCCATAGTTGTGACGCTGACCTAATTGTTATGGGGCGTCGGGGCCATTCTCGGCTGATGGAACTATTTCTCGGTAGTGTGAGTAACTACGTTCTGCACCATGCTCCTTGTTCAGTGCATGTTGTGCATCTTTCAGTTACTCCTAAAAGAGATGAAGTTGTCAAAGAAACTACAAGCACTTTCAGCGTTAACTAACTACTAAGCTATTCCACATTTAACTTGCATAATTAGGGTGGGCAAAATGGCGCGATCGCTACTTCTCTGCAAGAGGCCGCGTTAACGATAACGCTCAGTATGCTGCCTACCCCATAAAAGTTAGTTATCTCAATCAACGATCTCTGTAAATTGAATCTCCAACAAGCGATCGCTAACTATACTGTATTGGGCTAAAATTGAGCGTGGGCGTAGCTCGTCGTAGATTTATAGTAAAAAATAAAAAGTCAGCTACCCAAAATTAGAGTTGAGATCGAAAAGTGGATCTATGGAAAAAGATACTATTGAGATCGTTGGTTTTCATGCTCATGTTTACTTCGATCCTGCGAGTCGGGATATAGCTGCGCGTGTACGTGAAGGATTAGGCGCTAGGTTTGAGGTGCAACTCGGACGCTGGTTTGACAAGCCGATCGGGCCCCATCCACAAGCGATGTATCAAGTTGCTTTCTTACCGAATCAGTTTGAGAAAGTCGTTCCTTGGTTAATGCTCAATCGTGAGGGATTGGATATTCTCGTTCATCCTGAGACAGGGGATGCTGTGGCAGACCATGCAGTTCATTCCCTATGGTTAGGAGAAAAGCTAGATTTAAATATTGAGTTTCTTCAACAGCTTAGTCCGACTTTATCCAATTAAGAAAAGTAAACAACATTGTTGGATAAAAGTTTTGCTTTGAGGCGTGAAACTTTTTCTATTGTGACTAATTCTGGTGAAGTTGAAAAAGTCCAATTTCCCAATAAATAAAGGTTTCAGCCTATGCGTAGGCGTTTTAGCGGTTTGCTGCAAGTGCAATCAAGGAAAAATAAGAATTGGTATTAAACCCTTAATTGCAGATAACCGTTTATTAACAGTTTCGTTGAAAAGAGAAATAAGACATCCGTTTTGCAGAATGCTATGCTGTTAATCAGCATTCTCATAAAAAGGAATTTGTCTGATGAAAAACATCTCTGCAAAAGAAAAAATTGCAGGCATTTCCCAATTCGGTAAAGTTAATTTCAGAGTCACGAAGAAACAGATTTTATTTAGTACTCTTATTCTCTGCCTTGGTTTGCTGGGACTAGGTGGTTTCTGGTTTAAATCCAGATATAAATTTGATAATCAGATGAGTGTAAAACTACAAGAATTATCTAATGTTGATTATCCAGCCAATCCCGCACCATTAGGAAAAAATTTTAAAAGATATTCTAATCGAAAATTAACACTGATTAAGAAAGATGATACGCATTTCGATTTCGTACTGGAAGCAACAGACAAAAACACGGCAAAAATAGTTATAAAAAATGTTGATTTAGAGCTATTGGTTCCTAAAGCACCTGAATGGGTTAAAAAAGATCGAGGTTTAGAAATAATCGCTTTTACAGATAGGGAGTGGAATAGGCAACAGATTAGTTTTCCTGCTAATTCCAAAAATATAGAAATTGTTGGAGGAGATGGTTTTGAAAAGCAAAATATTGTAGAGATAGCTTTGGCTAATAATTGCTTAAATGCCGGATTTTGGGAAATTTTACTTTTTACTAAAGAGGATAATAACAAAACCCTTTATTATCAAAGTTGGTTTACTTTCCCAATTGGACATTACAAAAATATTTTTGAAAAAATTAATAAGATTTCATATTGGCAGCATTGGTGGAAATTAGAACACTGGCAAGATCTGAGTGGCACAGTAGTCAAAACTAATCTTTTAAGAAATGTAATCGATCAAAAAGAAGTTGCTACTCAGTTCCCCCTTGATGAGAGGATAATTGTATCTGGAGAGCAAAGTAGAAAAGTTAGAACTACGCTAGCGACCAACATCACCAAATGGAGAGATTTTTACGACGTTAAAAATGAAGTTAAGTTTGCAAGTTTTCGAGCGCCAGGATTTTACGATCAAAATAAGCCTTGGGGCAATCAATACTGGAGAATAGGCAAATTTGATAAAGCGATTTTAAGGAATATTAAACCGATTGGCGTGGAACAAAATTTACAGGAAATTGAGTTAGGATTCACAGATACCAAGACGGGCGAACAAAATAAATTATTCATTAGTGGCATTAATCTAAAAACGCTTCCTCAATTGGCTGTAGCAGATTATCCTAAAGGCTTATATATGCCGATGGGAATTGGGATACCTCCTTTTTATCAAAGCTATGAAGAGTTAACTAAAAATCATCCAGATGTCAGCCCCTATTTCAGTTTTTTACTAGATTCACAGGAGCGGTGGATAGATCATCACCACTTAGCAGTTGATGGTTCAGTGATGCACCTTGATAAAGATAACCCAAATCTTTTGCATCTTTACTTGCTATCCTACGAAAGAAATACTTTAATAGCTCATTTTTTGATCGATTTAACATAGATATAGCTGTTCAAGAAGCCCGAAAATCATTAATGAAGTCGATTAATTTCAAATCACCTACTAGAACACAAGGCGCGATCGCTTTTCATTACTTTCTGGTTAGTCTGCAAATAATCATGTAGCAAATCGCAACCGCGTGCCAGTAATTTATCCAGTTGGATATCTGCTAAATCTCGGAAAATTACTGTGCTATTACCACTACCCGCAGCCAGAGTCTTGCCGTCATGGCTGAAACTGACGCTGGTTAACTCATCTTTATCGCCTTTCAAAGCAATTAGCAACGTTCCTTCTCGGTTCCAAATCCTTACTTTGTCATCACTGCTGGCTGCCAGAGTCTTGCCATCGGGGCTAAAACTGACACTGATAAAACTATCGCCATCGCCCGTGAGATTATTTAGCAACTCACCGTCTCGATTCCAAATCTTCACTGTACTATCAATACTAACTGAGGCAATGCTTTGACCATCAGGCGACCAAGCAACTCCATTGACTCGACGGCTATGACCAATTAATGTGTATAGCAATTTACCCTCTATAGTCCAGATTTTCACGGTTTTATCATCGCTGGCTGAGGCTAGCAACTTGCCATCGGGGCTAAAGCTTACCCAATTCACCGCTTCTTGATGTCCCTGCAAGGTATTGAGCAGTTTCCCGTTGCGACTCCAAAGTTTTACTGTTTTATCTTTACTAGCCGAGGCAATTACTTGACCATCAGGCGACCAAGCTACACTCAAGACGGTATCATTATGACCTTGTAAGGTGTTGAGCAGTTTACCGTCACCACTCCAAAGCTTCACCGTTTTATCTTTACTAGCCGAGGCAATTACTTGACCATCGGGCGACCAAGCTACACCCCAAACTTGACCTTGATGCCCTGTGAATGTACGGAGTAGTTTACCGTCTCGACTGAAAAGTTTTACAGTTTTGTCTCGGCTTGCTGCTGCTAAGGTGCGATCGCTTGGGCTAAAACTGATGCTAGTTATCCAGTCATCATTATCGGCTTTCGGCTTTCGCAGTAACACATCGTCCCAATGCCAAAGTGTAATAGTTTTGTCCCGACTGGCGGAAGCAAGGGTGCGACCATCTGGGCTGAAGCTGACACTGTTAACCCAATTGTTATGTCCCTTCAGGGTTCCCAGCAACACACCTTCAGAACTCCAAAGTTTGATTGTCTCATCAGTACTTGCGGAAGCGATCGTGTTACCATCGCGGCTAAAACTGACGCTGGTAACTCCAGCACTATGCCCCGATAAGGTTCGCAGTAGCTTCCCCTCAACATTCCACAGTTTGATTGTCTGGTCTAAACTAGCAGAAGCAATTGTTTGACCATCAGGCGACCAAGCTACACTTTTGACTGCATCCTCATGTCCCTGCAAAGTTTTGAGCAGCTTACCATCGCGACTCCACAGTTTCGCCGTTTTATCAGCACTCCCAGAAACTAAGGTTTGACCATCATTTGACCAAGCGACACTCAAGACTGCACCATTATGTCCCTGCAAGGTTTTGAGCAGCTTACCATCGCGACTCCACAGTTTCACTGTTTTGTCTGTACTCGCTGAAGCAATAATCTGGCCATCTGGGCTGAAACTCACACTATTCACCACACCCTGATGTCCTAATAAGGTAGCAAGCAGTTCACCCTCTCGACTCCAAAGTTTTATCGTCTTGTCTTGACTGGCGGAAGCAATGATTTGACTATCTGGGCTGAAACTGACGCTATTAACTACATCTTCATGTCCCGACAAGGTTTTAACTAAGCTACCATCAGGACGCCAGAGTTTGATTGTAGTATCTGCACTAGCTGAAGCAATTAAAGAGCGATCGCTGCTAAATGTAGCACTATTGACGCCAGATAAATGCCCGTCCAAGCGGTTATATTCTCTTACCCCAGAAACAGCTTGATAAAGCGCCGTCTGTACTTGTTCTCTTGTATAAGAATCTATCCAGACTGTTTGTTGTAATTTTCTCCCTGCCTTTAAAGCTTCTTTTAAGGCATCAATACCTTTTTGCGAGGCGAAGAGGGCTTCACTGGATGCACTGAGGGTTTTAATTTCGCTATCTACTGCTGTCACTATGGAAACACTTAATCCGAAGATGGCGAGAACAGAAGCGGTGAGGGCAATTTTCAGCGAACGATTTAATTGAGCTTCACTAAGTCTTTGTTTCTTTTGACTTTCTGCAAGTTTAGCTGTTAACTCTTTTTCTTTGAGTTCAGCTCGTAATTGCTCAATTTCTAACTGACTTAATTCTTCCCGTTTGTGTAATTCTCGCAATTCCGTTAATAAGTCTAATCCCTGTTGCGGATGAGAATCTACCAATTTAGAACGCTGGTTATTTTGACTAAGTTCGCTTTTCAGTCGCTCAATCTCAGCTTGACTTTGTTCTACTTTGTAGCGCAACTGATTCAGTTGTACCTGTAAGCTCGATTCTTGTTGTTGCAGGTAGCGAATCAAGTCTACTAAATAATCGTGAATCAGTTGATAGCGTTCTGGTACATCAGGAAAGAGAACTACTAAACCGGAGCGCACTAAAATTTCTAATACTAAATCTAATTTGTCAGCATCTTCTAACTCTGATAGCTGCGCTGCTAACTCAGCACGAGTCTTAAAAGGTCGATTGTTGCTTTCATCTGTTAATAAGTATAAGACGAGTAAAGCGGCTCGTTCATTTTCTGGGCCGCAGTCTTTAATCAGTTCCTTAATATATCGTTCGATAAGTTTGTTCGGTCTATATGGTTGATATTCTTTTAGGGTAGTAATGCGTTCATCTTGAATTTGCGCTCCCACAACTTGCAATTCAATGGGACGGACTTCTCCAAATTCTGTTGATAAATCTTCGATTAAAGCATCAATTAAAGCGGGTTCTAAATTAAACTGCGATCGCTCGGTCAATTTGCGGATAATTGCTTTCGCATATTCTGGCGAAAAATTATTTAACTGATAGCGGATATGCTTGTCGAGAATATTATTATTAATCGCTTCCAGTGCCGAAAGATGTTTAAAGTCTAATAAACGATGTAAATAATCTTCTCGCAAAGAAAGGATGACTTTGACAAATGGTATTTTGAGACAATCGCTAATAAATTTATCAAACTCTTGCTTTTGATTGCGATCGCTATAACCAAAGAAAAATTCTTCAAACTGGTCAAAAATTAAAACTGTGATCAAATGGCGATCGGCATTTTCTTGGAGTTGTTGTAAAATGCTACCGATGGCGATCGGTGTCGCAGAGTAAGGCAAAGCTTCCGCTTCAATGGCTGCTTCTAGCTTAATATCAGCATAAATCGCCAGAGATTCATCACTAGACATCGCCTCACTTAAAGATTTCCCTAATTCCCGTGCCCAGTCGGTATAAACTTGCAGTACCACAGGTACGGCTATTTGATCGCCAATGGCTCGATTTTGCAGTGCTGGAACTAAACCCGCCGTGACAGTGGAACTCTTACCCACCCCCGATGGGCCGTGAATCACCGTCAACTTTTGATCGGCGCGGCTAATTCTGCCAATTAAGTTATTAATATCACGCTCTCGACCAGAAGCCGCAATTTCTAAAGCAATGCTGCTACTTCCAGAAGGTGACATTAATGCTGGGTTTGTCGCCTGTCTTTGAGGTTGCAAGCGTCCTGCACCAATAAAAGCCCGAAAACCATACTGTTGCTCAACAGAACGCCGTTTCTGTCGAATGTAATAGGCTTCTAAATATCGCCCTTCTTCAAAGTAGAGCGATCGCAGTCTCCGCAATAAGCGAATATAACGATGGGCATCGTATTGATGGGCACTGCTTTCTAAGGCTGCTGGTAGTTCTTTTGTCGCTTTATCTAAGTATTCATGAGCGATTACTAGCTCACCTAAATTTCGCTGTGCTTTCGCCAAAACTAAATAGTAAATCTGCGCCAATAATAATGGAAATAAGCAGTTATAAGGGTCATTCTGCTTTTGCGCCTCACCTAATTTCAGCAGTGATACGTGTGCTAAGATACTCGCTTGTACCCACCGCGACTGCTGCACAGCCACTTGCGCCAGAAAACCGTAGTCACAAGCTAATTGGATTTGACTACCATAAGTTTGATGTAACTCCAGAGACTTTTGGGCAACTGTCTGCAATTCTTCCCACTCTTGCAGATATTGCAAAACCTCAGCAAGTTGATTAATAAATCCAGCAACTATATCTAAACGCCCAGCCACCTGCAAAATATTCAAGCACTGCTGAAAATAAGATTTAGCAGTGTACCAATGGCGGCGGTTTTCTATTTGATTTTGCTCTGCAAAACGGCAATAACACAGCCCAATATAAAACAGCAAAATTCCCTGTCGCAACAGTAGGGCAGATGGAGGATTAGGAGGCGTAGACGAAGAAAATACTTCTTCATCCCCCCCTGCTTCCCCTGCTTCCCCTGCTCTTTTATCCTCTATTTCTACTAACTTCTGCCAAATTTGCAAGCTTTGCTGAAAATGGCTTAAACCTGTATTGATGCGATCGCTAATATAATTATCTAGACCAAAAACAAATTCTAAACTAGCGTGTAGTTCTGGCTCTAAGGTAATACCACGATTGTGCAACTCTCTAATGGCAAAGTGCAGTTCATAACTATGTTCCCAGACTTGCTCGACAGTGGAATAATGCTTTGCAAGTTGAGGAGGTTGGTGTTGTGCGGCATCGTTTGCTAACACTGTGGCAAATAAAGAGTCAGTTTCCTGTTGCAGAAATTGCAGCAGTGATTGAGTTGTCATTTCAAACCGAATCGGTGTCGCCGCCCAACTAGCAAAATCTGGTGCTAAACGGACTACCTTTTGCAACACTTCCTCATTCATCCAGACAATCATTGGAAATGGGTGGCGTTTGCGAAATTCATCCCGAATATGATTAATAGACCTCAGAAAATCGTCGAGTCCATCTACTGACTCTAAACCCAAAATCATCAACGCCGATGGCGGATTAGCTTCGGTTAGCAGTTGTAAATGAATGCTTGTATAAAGACTTCTGGCATTATGCGGCAGAACTACCTTTTGAATGTGGTGTACTCCTGAAGAGAGTTCTTCGAGTCGTTGCAACATTTGCTCTTGCAAAACTCGATAATTGCAGCACACCAAAACTAGGGAAAATTGACCGCTAGAAAGGGTAATTGCTCTCCCCAAACTCCGCAAAGCACGCTCATTAGCTGCTCTGATATCTACTTGTGCGTGTCGTTCAACCATGATTTAAATTTTTCCGTCTCTGCTAAAACTGGGTTGACGGCAAACCAAGCTCCCTGATGATCGCGATATTCAAATACAAATAGACTTCGCAAGAGGGTGTGGTATTCTATATCACCTCTAACTCGTTGCTGTTGCACCACCTGAAAGATTAGTTCCCACTCATGGGGGTCGATAGCGTTGGCTCGGTAATCTCGCTGTCTTTGAATTACCAGTTCGACACATTCCCGCTCAAAGGGTGGATCTTGTTCTCGCAGACAGTCAAACAGTAAACCTAATAAGTCGCGTACATGACCACCACTCATCAGGCACAATCGATCTAAGGTTTCTAAACTATCAAACACCTCTGTAATTAAGCCTAACCGATCGCTAGGTAAAATGTCTGGAAAAGCTCTAGCTAGCACCATTTGCCGCATCATTGATAGCCCTTGGGGAAAAATCTCACCAGAGCGCAAACGCACAGGTATCATCGGTAACATTTTTGGGGCAACTCCACCCCCCAAACGATGCTGAAGTTCGGCGCTATCGTTGGAGAAAGTCAGGGCTAAAGGAATAGTATAGACTACATGACAATTCAGTTTGCGTAACTGTTCGCCACGCTGAATAAATAAATATTCTGGCAGCGATCGCCCCGATGGTAAAGGTCGAATTGCGACTCGATCCAAGTTATCAACAATTACCACTAATCCTTTTTTACTCCTAGCTTTCAATTCTTTGTTAGCAGGTTCTAGTAATTCTTGATTAATTGACTGTAAAATATTTGCGGTTCGCGGTTCTAAATAATCTCGTAACCGCCGTCGCAATTGAGGACTTTCTTTTGTTTTCGCGGTAATTTTGGCAATCCCCACAGACAACTCTGCTTCTACCCCAATGTCAATTGGCGTCTGCAAGAAATCTACAACTTCACCAAACAACTTGCTAAAGTAGCGAGGCTTGAGCCTAATTTTCATCGCTTCTAGACTTTCACTCACCTGTCCAGCGATCGCCAACAAAATATCAGTCACATCCACATCAGCCATTTCTAAGACGTGGGTAGACTCAAAGTAAACTACATGAAATTGCTGCGCTTCTAACTCAGCTTTCAGGCGTAACAACTCCGTTGATTTTCCACAACCGAGATGTCCGGTAAATAGTTGACAGGTTGGTGTATCTGGCGATATTCTAGCGATCGTGCGCTGCAAAGCTTCGATAATTTTGCCACCCCGCACCGCAGCAAAATCGATATAGTACCTGCGATCGCTAGCGTTTCCTATAATTAGAGGTCTGCTCGGATTGCAAGCTTGATAAAATCTTTCTAAATCTAGGAGCATAACTAATCAAGTTCACTCAGAAATGGGGATACAAAAATTTACTAGTAGATAAATATATTGATTTTAGATAATTTATGCCTTATTTTAATCAAACTACTAACTAAACTAGCAGCATTCAGGATAATTGATTATATTTATGTTCGACCTAGCACATCTTAATCGTGATGTCTTAATTAAAGTAAGCAAAAATACTATTATAAGTACAAATAGCAAAAATATCTAAGATTAAATAAGGTACTCTTATGAATATTAAAAATATCCAACACAAAAAAAGGTACTGTTAAGTACAATTTTGTCGCTCTCTTGAACCGATCGTCAGCTTGATTTATTAACAAGCTTTCGTTAATTTTACAAAAAAATAATCTACAATCCTTATAGCATATCGCTTTTAATAAAAACGTTGGTTAAGTCAACTTGAGTTCAGAGTCACTTTTTAACTAGATTTTGCTTCTCGTTCTGAAATCAGCACGATTTTATTGATGAAAATCATGATTTTGTTGATGAAAATATGATTTTGTTGATGAAAACTATAATTTTGTTGATGAAAATATGATTTTGTGAATGAAAATCATGATTTTGTGATGAAAATCATGATTTTGTTAATGACAGCCTTTGCATTCAGAGTGACGACCTCTGAAGTATTGACAACCAGTAATCTAAAGCCCCATTGAGTATAAAATTATCTTGTCATGTAGCTTGTCAGGCAAAATATGCTTGATCAGCGCTCCAATTTTGGCATCTTGTCCAACAAGATAGCGCGTCTTGGGTTTTTTTGCAGTCAGCGCATGGACAACAACTTGAGCCACAATATCCGCAGAAATTCCCTTAGATGCGATAATCTGCATTTTCTGGCGGACAATATTCATCGCTTGTCCGTAGAGATGTTGTGCCGTTTCGGGTAAATCCTGCTGTGCTACTTCAGATTGACTTAGGGACTTGTCCCAGATTGGGGTAGCAATAGAACCAGGTTCAACAATTGAAACCGAGATTCCCCAAGGTCGTAACTCCATCCGCATCACATCAGTGAGTGCTTCCAAAGCAAATTTAGAAGCATTATAAGCACCCAAAAACGGCGTAGGACTCCTACCAGCAATGGAACCCATATTGATAATTCGACCCCGACTTTGGCGTAGAAGACCAAGAAATGCTTGTGTCACAGCTAATTGTCCGGTGACATTAACCTGCATCTGGTGTTGAAATTCAGCGATCGCTAATAATTCTAACGGCCCGGGAACAGCAATGCCGGCATTATTCACTAAACCTAAAATTCCCACACCACCGACTGCATTTGTTACCGTATCAACCGCAGCTGCGATCGATTCAGCATCAGTAACATCTAAAAAAATCGGAATCAGCCTTTGCGACCCTTTCTGTTTCAGTGTTTGAGCATCAGCATCTTGACGCACTCCAGCAAAAACAGAAAAGCCCAATTGGTCTAAAAGCAAAGCACAAGCTTGACCAATTCCTGTTGAGGCTCCTGTAACCACTACTGTACGTTGATTTTCTACAACCATTAATTTTCTTTGATGATAGAGCTGCCGTAATTACGAATTACGAACTACGAATTACGAATTACGAATTACGAATTAGTATCAATCTTTGCAAGTGCCAGCACGAAGGCAATCTTCAGTTTGGTCATCTCTAGCCGATATTTGCCACGGCAAGATGCGTAACTGAGCATTTGTACGGTAAGCAATTAGAGCAGCTATTGTGGGATACTTGTTTTTAACAATTGCCACGTCGCTACTAGAAGTATTGCCTAGCCCAACATTGTATAAATAAACAGGCAATGCCATCAGGGCAATGCAAATTATCCGGTTCATACCCAACCTCAGCTAACAATTTCCGATTACCATCTGTATAGATGCCACCTAGATGAACCGGATTTTTAAAACTGAGTATTAAATGTTGATGTTGTGCTAATTTACTCAGCGCAGTGGTCTGTCAAGTTGAAATTGATGGGTAAGCTAGTTCGTAGTAGGGACTTTAGTCCTTCATTCTCTAAACACTCAAGTGCTTACTACAAACTTATCAAAACCAATAAGACAGACTACTAACCGCAGAGACATGATTTCTAATTTATCGGTTCCACCCTTTTTTATTTTAGGTTAGGCATTGCCTACAAGATGTCTTCCTACTAACTTATGCAGATGCAAACCCAAAAAACAGGACAAAAAACCCACAGCACCCAAAAACATATCTTAGTAGCTGCATTCCCCAGATAAAATAATGAAGAGTGCTGAGTCAGCAAAATGGTCGATGACCAAAAAAAAGATACAATCCCCTAAATTTATTTATGGCATTGTTAATTTTGAATTTTGAATTTTGAATTCGGAGCGAAGCGAAGTGACGCCTTCACAAGACGTAGATACTGTAAACGTTCCTAACCTCGACCCAGAAGGATATGGCAACTCAGACACCGATCCTCTTGATGAGTTGCCTGGTGAAGTCGAAATGTCCCTTTTCGACCATCTAGAAGAGTTGCGACAACGGATTTTCTATTCGTTGATTGCCGTAGCAGTAGGCATTATTGGCTGTTTCTTTGCCGTTAAGCCGATTGTCCAGTTACTTGAGGTTCCAGCACAAGGAGTAAAATTTCTCCAACTTGCACCTGGAGAATATTTCTTTGTCTCTTTGAAAGTTGCCGCCTACACTGGCATCGTACTTACTAGTCCTTTCATTCTTTACCAAATTATCCAGTTTGTGCTTCCAGGACTGACTCGCCGCGAACGCCGTTTACTGGGGCCTGTGGTTTTGGGTTCGAGTGTGCTATTTGGGGCGGGTTTAGTATTTGCCTATTTACTGCTTATCCCCGCAGCCTTGAAATTCTTCATTAGCTACGGAGCAGATGTAGTTGAACAACTTTGGTCAATTGATAAATATTTTGAATTTGTGCTGCTACTGTTATTCAGCACTGGTTTAGCATTTCAAATTCCGATTATTCAACTGTTGCTCGGTAATTTGAATATTGTCTCGTCAGAACGGATGGTTTCTGGTTGGCGTTACGTGATTATGGGAGCAGTGGTTTTAGGAGCCGTCCTCACACCTTCTACTGACCCCTTGACTCAAAGTCTTTTAGCGGGAGCAGTTTTAGCGCTTTATTTCGGCGGTGTGGGACTGGTGAAGCTTACAGGTAAATAACATCTGGAATAGATTCTAAGGAGGACTACGAAGACAGACATCTGATGAAAAGGATATTTATAGGTTATTTATTAGGGTTGACATTATTAACCGCTTGTAGCGAAGCAGCCACAGATAGGCTTACACAAGAACTACGAACTGTAAAGTCATGGACAGCTACAAGCAAAATGGTTGCTGATGCTTGGGTACGAGGTGCTGTGCCAAAGGTCTATGCGAAACAAACACTCAAGAAAGCACAGCAAGAGTTGCAAACAGAAACCGACAACATAGCCGAGATAGAATCATCTACAGCTATTCCCCAGCCTTACAAGTCAGCACTTTTGGGTCATATCAAACGGTTAGCAAAAATCACAGAGCAAATGTCAATCGCAGTTGAACAAGAAAATTATTCTGTAGTGGCACAACGACTTGGGGACTTATCGCAAGAAGGACGAACCCTAGACTCGCAACTACCACAGCAGAACAAACCATGAAGAAAGTTTTGGAAATTGCGCTGGGGATTGTGACTAGTATAGGTGGCTTCTTAGATGTGGGTGCGATCGCTACAGCAGCAGAGGCTGGATCTATTTTCGGCTTTCAACTAATCTGGGCGATTATCCTGGGTACAATTTGTGTGATTTTTTTGGTAGAAATGTCTGGGCGGTTAGCAGCAGTTAGCAAGCATACTTTAGCTGCTGCTGTACGCGAACGTTTTGGGTTTAATTTTTATATTATTCCACTGATTGCCGAAGTCATAGTTGATTTTCTAGTGTTAGCAGCTGAAATTGGTGGTGTTTGCATTGCCTTACAACTGCTAACAGGTATTAGCTTTCAGTGGTATGCTTTACCCGTTGCCTTTGCAATTTGGTTGCTAATTTGGTACGGCAACTTTGGCATTATTGAAAATGGTATTTCCGTATTAGGGTTGGTGACACTAGTTTTTGTTGTCGCTACTTTTAAGTTGCATCCATCTCTAACACAACTTGGTAGTGGTTTGTTGCCAACTCTGCCACAACAAGATACCGCTCATTATTTATATCTTGGAGTTGGCATTTTGGGTGCTTTGATTAGCCCCTATTTATTTTACTTTTACTCATCTGGGGCAGTAGAAGATAAATGGGATGAAGGGTATATCGGTGTAAATCGCGCAGTTGCCGGTTTAGGAATGAGTTTTGGTAGCATTGTATCGCTAGGAGTGCTGATTGTGTCAGCACTCGTACTCAAACCCAAAGGCGTTGAGGTAGATAGCTACGAACAAGCAGCGTTGATGTTGACAGAAACTTTTGGTTACTGGGGCTTTGTCCTATTTGCAGCATCCTTGGGCATTGCTTGCTTTGGTGCAGCACTGGAAGTGACTCTCGACACAGCCTATATTGTTGCTCAGACCTTTGGTTGGAATTGGGGCGAAAATCTCAAGCCAAAAGATGCCGCACGCTTTAGTTTGGTCTACACTGTGTTTGTCTTTCTCGCTTCTTTATTAATGGTATTTGGAATCGACCCATTGCAATTGACTTTGTTTTCAATGGCGATTACAGCAGTGATTTTGCCACCTGTGATTGTGCCATTTTTAGTATTGATGAACGATGAATTATATATTGGCAAGTATCGCAACGGTTGGATAAGTAATAGTGTTGTGATCTTTACAATTGTGCTGACATTCGTGTTAGCGATCGTTGCTATTCCACTAGAAATTCTTGGAGGGTGATAGCTGGTGGGCGTTTACGTTAATAATCAACTGGAAGTGATAGAAAATGAACATTATTAGAGATGTACTTGATAACCAATTAGTTGACAGCGATCGCCGCCATCTAGGCAAAGTCGATGGCATTGTCATCGAGTTACGCGATGGAGAACCGCCACGACTCACTTATATCGAAACTGGTATGACAATTCTTGCACGACGTATTCATCCACGTTTAGGCAGGTGGGTAGCAGCAATTGAAAGTAGCTGGGGTGCTAAACAAAGTGAACCCTTGAGAATTCCGTGGTCAAAAGTGCAAAATGTTGGTATTGATGTCGAAGTCGAGATTGAAGCTGACACAACTCCAGCATTAGCTTATGAAAAATGGCTTCAGAAACACATTATTGGCCGAATTCCAGGGGCAGAACATGGCAAGTGAAATTCATCTGGAACTGCTACTAGGGAAACAAGTATTGGATTCAACTGGCAAACCCGCCGGACGCATTGAGGAAGTACGCGCCGAACAGCAAGGTGAAGAATGGGTTATTCAGGAATATCTGATTGGAACCACTGCTATCTTAGAAAGACTATCGGCTTGGGCAATTGGGTTGAGAATCTTACACTTCCTTGGGGCACATAAGATCCACAGTGGCTATACAATATCTTGGGAGCAGCTAGATTTGACTGACCCTGAAAAGCCTCGTTTGCTCTGTACCTTAGATGATTTAAAAGCATTAGAGACTTCTAAAAAATAAAAATCCAACGTATGTTTGACTGCTCTAGCTATCAAGCAGTTTAACGAGATATGAGGGCTATGGGACTTGCGATCGTCAGGAAATAGCCTTGGAGAATATTTATCGCTAGTGGGATAAGTTCAGGTTTTGTATCTGTAAGTTCCTTTGGAAGTTGAGGTTTAAGAAGAATTTCAAATGTTGAGATAAAAGCCATTAGCTTTTTCCTTGAAGAGGTGTATTTTTTCTTACCTTACCAATAGGGAAAAGGATTATACAGGACGTTATAGTATTTTTGAATAAAAAATACTGCAATTACTCAGAAATTGATTAAAGTTAATGAAATAATTGGTCACAATATCCATTCTGAAGAACGTTCGCCCAAATCTAGAGGAATGCTGACAGCCTTGCCAAGTCGGGGGCGATCGCGTGTTTGGGCAATAAAAGTTTGTACCTGTGTTGACCCACCCAAGGCATGAAGATAATTGGCAATGCTATCGAGATGTTCTTGGTACTCCGCCTCACTCAAGGGAAAAGAAGCTTGCTCTAGATATTTCCACATTACTTGCAAAAATATCTTTCCCTGTGCCCGCCGGAACTGGACATCATAAGAATATCCCCATTTATCAAGCAATATCTGACGTAATTCCTGTCCTGTCATAGTCTTTTCTCAATCAGATTTTACATTTAGTTATGATGTTAAGTTCCGTGACTCCAGTATGATAAGGATATAAAGAAATGTAATGCTAACAGAAAAGATGCTGTTTATATCTTGGAACAAAGAATTATGGCATCGTTGTGAGCGCTAGCATTTCGACTTAGACAAGAGTTGCTCAAGTATTAGTACTTTTGTCAAAATGCTTAACAAAATACACAAAGAGCGCGTAGATTATGGCTCAATTTTCTGAATCAGCAGACGTGCCCGATATGGGGCGTCGTCAGTTCATGAATCTGCTCACTTTTGGGACTGTCACTGGAGTAGCTCTGGGTGCATTGTATCCCGTTGTCAAGTACTTTATTCCACCAGCAGCAGGTGGCGCAGGTGGCGGTGTAACAGCAAAAGATGAGCTAGGTAACGATGTTAGCGTCACTAAATTTCTAGAAAACCGGAATGCAGGCGATCGCAACCTAGTCCAAGGACTAAAAGGAGATCCTACCTATATTGTGGTAGACAGCAAAGAGGCGATCAAAGATTATGGCATTAACGCCATCTGCACCCACTTAGGTTGTGTCGTCCCCTGGAACGTTGCTGAGAACAAATTCAAGTGTCCTTGTCATGGTTCTCAGTATGACGAAACTGGTAAAGTTGTTCGGGGCCCAGCACCTCTGTCTCTGGCTTTAGCCCATACCAACGTAAACGACGACAAAATCGTCTTAACCCCTTGGACTGAAACCGACTTCCGCACAGGTGATGCACCTTGGTGGGGTTAATAATTTTGTCCTTAGTCATTTGTCCTTTGTTCAGGGCTTAATGACTAATGACTAATGACCAATGACTAATGACTAATTCAATTGTCGCCCTTATAGAGATGAGAAATGTTTTCCTAACAGCGAGATTAACTCGCAGTGCTAGAGCGATTGTAAAAACATTGCTCATAGCGATCGCTACTGTGACATTTTACTTCACCAGCGATTTAGCACTTCCTCAATCAGCTGCCGCCTATCCCTTTTGGGCACAGCAAACCTATCCCGAAACCCCCCGCGAACCAACAGGGCGAATTGTTTGTGCCAACTGTCACCTAGCCGCCAAGGTTACAGAAGTGGAAGTTCCCCAATCGGTGCTACCTGACACTGTATTCAAAGCTGTGGTGAAAATCCCTTACGATCTCACTGCCCAGCAAGTTGGTGCTGATGGTTCCAAGGTTGGCTTGAACGTTGGTGCTGTACTGATGCTACCCGAAGGCTTTAAGATTGCTCCTGAAGACCGTCTTTCCGAAGAACTTAAAGAAGAAGTTGGCGACACTTTCTACCAACCCTACAGCGAAGACAAAGATAACGTCGTCATCGTCGGCCCTTTACCTGGCGAACAGTATCAGGAAATCGTCTTCCCAGTTCTTTCTCCCAACCCCGCAACCGACAAAAACATCCACTTCGGTAAATATTCAGTTCACGTAGGTGGTAATCGGGGACGCGGACAAGTTTATCCCACTGGCGAAAAGAGCAATAACGCTGTTTACAACGCTTCCGCTACTGGCACAATTACCAAGATTGCTAAAGAGGAAGATGCAGACGGTAACGTTAAATATTTAGTCAACATCCAACCTGAATCAGGTGATGTTGTCGTTGATACGATTCCTTTAGGGCCAGACCTGCTTGTTTCCGAAGGGCAAGCAGTTAAGACTGGTGATGCTTTGACCAGCAACCCGAACGTTGGTGGATTCGGTCAAACAGATGGAGAAATCGTACTGCAAGACGCATCTAGAGTCAAATGGATGATTGCATTCATCGCTCTTGTAATGTTGGCTCAAGTTATGCTCGTGCTGAAGAAAAAGCAGGTTGAAAAAGTTCAAGCTGCTGAAATGAATTTCTAAATTCTTTGCTAAATCATTATTTGTAGGACAGGCAAGATGCCTGTCTTTTTTTATATGTTATGCTTCCAAGTCTGCATATAGCACTCAGAGGTTAATATTGGAACTTAGACAAAGAACACCAAGAAAAAAGCCTCAAACCTATATACAGAGGGACTTTAACATTGTTTTGCTTGGTTTCTTGATATATCTGGGTTTGAGCCATTTTTGAGCATTTGGTGTATTTACCTTACCCTGCATGGGTTTGAGCTTGTTTATTCCTCAAAGATGTTTAAGTCTCGATATGCAATTTGCTTTAAAAGTATATCTACTTAATCAAAAATTCTTATATTAACTTCTAGTCTTTTTTTAGGGAATCTGTTATAGTTTAGTTGTAAGTTATAACAGTTGTTATAACATAACGTAACTTCTCACATCAAATTTGTAGTGTCTAGGTATTATATTTAAATGCCTAGTATCTTCCTACTTAGGAATTAGCTCATGGCTGTAAAAAGTTATCCCGTAACTCATGCAAAGGTAGGAAATCAAGATGGGTTTCGCTTACCTCGCGCATTCTCTAAGGATTATCCCCATTTAGCTAATGCTTCAGGCCATATTGAAGTGCTATCTGATAACACGTTCTTAGTTAGATTAGAAACTGATAATGTTGATGAAGCTGATGGAGACGAGGGCATAATGATGAGCCTTTTTCTTGACTTTCTCATGAAGGATGCTATGCAAAATCCTTCTAAACTCGTTCCTTATACCCAAGAAATGAGCGATGAAATGGATGATTTACTGGCTGATGTAGTTATAGATTAATGGCTGCATTTACTTGTAATGGTTGGCAGATTTTTTTCTACCCATTGTTTAACGAACAATGGGTAGAATTGCGTAATAGGGTTCGTTTTTTAAAAAATGAGTTACCTAAAGAAGAATTTATTACACATTCAGATGTCAAATTCTTAAAAGCATTGAATATTGGGATTAAAGAAAAAATTCCTCAAGACCCTTTTGCTAGTCATTTTGCTTTGCAAAAACCTTTGCAAAAGTATAGCCGTCTCAAAAAGATGGGGCTACCTGAACGATATAGATTATTCTTTAGAGCATTTAAAGAACCAAAAATTATTATTATTCTTTGGTTAGGTTATCCTCGGAAAGAAGGCGATAAAAAAGATTGTTATCAAGTTTTTAGCAAAAAAGTAGAGAATGGGGATTTTCCTGAAAGTATTAATAATCTGCTTGCAGAATGTGAGTTAGAAAATGCTGGCGAGAAAAAAGAAGATTAAGCAGCGATATTATGGAATCTAGCCCTAGTTAAGTTGAGGTATCTGACCATGACAGCCTCAGTAGAGTACATCCCCGTTACCCCGATTGAGTACCCAGATGAGGATGGTAAGCCGATGGCTGAAGGTGATTTACAGCGCAAGTGTCTTGTATACGCTACCACTGTGCTGGAAATTTATTTTCAAAATCACCCAGATGTATACGTCGCTGGTAATCTATTTATTTACTATGAAAAAGGTTATCCAGAATCAGTTGTCGCTCCAGATGTATTTGTGGTGTTTGGAGTGGAAAACCGTGACAGACGCTCTTACAAAACCTGGGAAGAAAATAATCAAACCCCAGATTTTGTTCTAGAGATTACCTCAAAAACCACCCGCAGTAAAGATCAAGGTGCAAAGAAAGGAATTTATGCCTTTCTGGGAGTACGCGAATATTTCCAATATGACCCCACAGGCGATTATCTCAATCCCCAACTTCAGGGTTTACAGTTGGTTGATGGAAATTATTTCCCAGTGGCAACCAATATCTTGCCAGATGGTACAGTGTCTCTACCCAGTGAAGTTTTGGGGCTAGAGTTACGCCTAGAAGCAGGAAAACTGCGTTTTCACAATCCAGCTACGGGTGAAACACTCCTAACTCATGAAGAGGAAGCAGCTGCACGACAAGCCGCAGAAGAGGCTCGACAGCAAACAGAGCAAAAAGCGCAAAGATTAGCTGCTAAACTCCGAGAATTAAATATCGATCCAGATAGCCTTTAGCTAAATCCGGCAGTGTTAATAAAATTATAAAGATTTGACAGCATTTGACAGCATTTGACAAACCCTTACACAGGCTAAGAGCTGATTCATAAACAAAAGCTTAAGATGCCATTCGCTTGACCATCAGACGAATCAATGAGCCATAAATCATTGCTTCACTTAACTCTGTGTACAACTCATAATCCTTGCTCAAACGCCGAAATCGATTAAGCCATCCAAATGTACGTTCGACAATCCATCGTTTCGGCAATCGCTCAAATGTTTTCGAGTTTCTTTGAATCACCTCAATACGAACCTGTTCTCCGCAAACTTGTTTAACGGCTTGAGCAAAGTTCTCACCTGAGTAGCCCTGATCTACCCAAACAACTTCCAATTTGGACAATTCTTCAACAGCTTCGTGTAGCACCACCACAGCCCCTAAACGCTCTGAGGCATTGGCTTCGGTCACTAAAACACCAATCAACAATCCTTGCGAATCTACCACGATATGGCGCTTACGCCCTTTAACCTTTTTACCACCATCAAAGCCGTAGACCTCCCCTTTTTTTCCGTCGTCTTCACCGATTGAGAATCCGCGAGCGCAACGGTAGAATGTTCATGTCTTCCTACGTCTTGTCGTAGTTGATGGCGCACTTGATCGTGAATCTGCTGCCAAATACCTTTACGTTGCCATTTTTGAAAGTAGCC
The DNA here is from genome assembly GCF_034530995.1 of Nostoc sp. DedQUE04. Lineage (NCBI taxonomy): Bacteria > Bacillati > Cyanobacteriota > Cyanophyceae > Nostocales > Nostocaceae > Nostoc > Nostoc sp. DedQUE04. The sequence continues at coordinate 34,680 of NZ_JAVRCA010000041.1, forward strand.
ATACACCGTTGTATAAGGCGGAAGGTCATGAGGCAACATTTCCCACTGACACCCGGTACGTTGTACGTAGAAAATGGCATTCAGAATTTCTCGTAAATCTACTTTTACCGGATGCCCAAATCCCTTGGGTCTGGGTAAAAGAGGCTTGAGAATTAACCATTCGGCATCGCTTAAATCACTTGGGTAGGGTTTGCGCTCTTGGTTCTCAATTGCGGGTAGACGGCTCATCAACAACAACGTAAATGCTATTGATTTAGCTTATAGTCTGAGTAAAACAAGGCTCTGTTCTCTTTAGATTTTCTTTACGAATCAGCTCTAAGGCTTGTTCTGTTGTTGGTAAAATACTTGTACTGAGCTTTGCCGAAGTAAACGCTCCTGACTACTAATATAGGGTGAGCATTGCCCACCCTACTGCTGTTGATTACTTTGTGTGAGACTATAGCGGACGGTAGACGCGATAGTTGATTTCGGGGAAGATATTATCCATTAACTCGACTTTTTCCAACCAACCACTGTCAACTTTGCCGATTTTAACGTCTTCATAGAGCTTATTAAACCGCATCAGGTGCGATCGCGTCCGTCTGACTGCATAGGGTACCATTGTTCCCGTCCGCATAATAAATGCCCAGTCGGAAGATTGTGCTAATAACAATTCCCGCGCTGCTTGGTTCAATGCTTTCCACCCCAACTCATCTTCTGGTTCCAGTTGCGAGATTTCAATCATCCGTTCAGCAGCTTTGTGCAAATGCGGATAAACCCAAGCGTTCGTCTCATTCAACCAATACTCGTGGAAACCCTTGAAACCCCAACTAGACTGCGAAGGACGACAAACTTGCTGCGTCGGCTGCTCCCGCAAATAGTCTGCTAAATGGGTCATTTGATATGTTTTTTGGTCATACCATGACTTGCGGAATAGGTAATCGATGAACCAAGGGCCTTCATACCACCAATGTCCAAATAACTCTGCGTCATAAGGCGAAACGATAATTGGCGGTCGCTGCATTATACCATATAGATGCTCAGATTGCCGCTCTCGATTATACATAAAATTAGCAGCGTGTTCTGCTGCCTTTTCCCTAGCCCAATAAGGATCGTAGAGCGCCTTATCTGAAAGACCTAAGCCACGTCCCGTAATTTTGTGATACTTAATGCCCGTATTTTTTCGCTGACCATTGGGCATGATGTAGGGCTTGATGTACTCATATTCTGCTTCCCAGCCCAAATCTTTGTAAAATTCCCGATATTCCGCCGCCCCAGGATAACCCACTTCAGAAGACCATACCTGTTGGGAAGATTCATGATCTCGACCAAAGACAGCAACACCAGTTTCTGTATAAATTGGGGCATAAGTGCCAAAGCGCGGCCGGGGACGGGCGTAAAGGATGCCATGCCCATCAGTGAGGAAGTAGCGTAACCCAGCATCGGCTAGCATCCGGTCTAAACCTTCATAGTAGGCGCATTCCGGCAACCAAATGCCTCTGGGTGCTTGTCCAAAGCTTTGTTCGTAATGTTCGCAGGCTACCTGAATTTGCGCCCACACTGCTTGTGGATACATTTTCATCAACGGTAAATAGCCGTGAGTAGCGCCGCAAGTGATGATTTCCAGGTTGTTACTGTCTTGGAACTTCTTAAAAGCTGTCACCAAGTCCCCGTCGTAGCGTTCCCATAGCTGACGCGCTTCACTAAATTCAGTTGCGTAATGTTCGGCTAAATAACGAAGATGTCCGTTGTTGACATTATGTTCTGCTTCTAGTGCTATAAGTTCTTCTAGTTGAGCTAAGTGTGCTTCGTAGCGTTCTTGAAGCAAAGGATCGCGAAGCATTGACACCAAAGGGGGTGTCATACTCATCGTGATTTTAAAGTCAATACCGTCTCGCTTTAAGCCTTCAAATACTTTCAATAAGGGGATGTAAGTTTCTGTGATGGCTTCATAGAGCCATTCTTCCTCCAGCACGTAGTCACTTTCTGGGTGACGAACGAAGGGTAGATGTGCGTGGAGTACAAGCGCGACGTAGCCGATAGCCATAGTGATTTTGGGTGATACTTATAAGTTGAAGGTCGAGAGGTTTGGCTGAAATTAACAATATTTTAAGACTTTATGGGGATCGTAAGAATAGTTTTCAATATGAGTTAAATACAGTGTTTGTAGGGGTACAGCCAATATTATTGTATTGTTGTGCCTCCACTGCGTGTTTTTGCTGTCACGTAAAAATTAAACTCAGGATTTGCCAAAATCTTATGATTTGAACATTACACAGATGGTAAGCGTTCACAGGGGCCTACCGAGATCGAGCGAAGAGTACAGTACATACTGTTTGCTAAAGGAGAAGTAAATATTCGCAATAAGCACCGCAAGTATTTCATGTTCAAATCAGGCTTGGCAGTTCCTTAACTAGTCATACAAAACTGATTTAGAGCAGTTATATAAAAAATTCTGCATAATAAATAGTTGTGCAAATACGTATAACTTAATGAGTCATCCGCTACTGTATAACGATGAGTTGTTATTATGTCCTTCCATAACACAATCTATCGCATAGTTGATGGTGTAACCATTCCTGGCGTATTTTTGCAAGCCTTTATCAAGAATGGAGAGCAATATTTTGTCACTGAAATTAAGGTCTACAAAGACGGCAGAATTGATTGCTGGGGGATGGTTGACTTTGATGGTTTCAAAGAAAAGGTGAGCAAAGGTTGGATTACAACTCATCTGTCTGAAGGAGCAAGAGTATCAATGATGGTGTCTGGTCTTAATTTCACCGCCTATCAAGTGAAGTCAAGAGTTGAGGAGCAAGAGTTTGTTAAAGAAGTTGAAGACGAGATCCGACGACTCAATGGGCAGCTAACAACAGGAGAGATTTGCCGACAGAGATTAACACAATACAAGCATGAGCCAAATGAGACAAATAAGCAGTATTTGCGCCAAGCGTATGATGCTGTTCCTAAACACTGTCGTATATATTTAGGTGATATGGATGACAAAGATTGGGAATATCGCTCAATTTTAAACAAATGGAGCGACTAGGAGGAACCAACATCGATACAACATTTTGTTTATAGATAGAAATGTGTAGGCGCAGCCCGTCGTAGACATCGCACACTTTATTCCTCATCTCGATATAATTCCTGCAAGTCTTGTAACTGAGTCTTGCGGGAAATTCGCCGATATTTTTTACTTTCTAGCTTGGGTTCGTATTGACTCTGCCCTTTGCCTTTGCTTTTGCTTTTTAACTTCATGGTAGATTCTGGATCGGCTTGTTGGTGTAGCTGTGTTTGATGAGCGATCGCCGCATCCAAAAATTCTAAATAATGTTCGTATCGTTCCCAGCCTCCCCGCACCACGCACTCAGGCTCGTCTCGATGCAGACAATCATTAAAACGACAGCTAGCAACTGCTAACCGCTTTCTGGCTTCTGGGAAATAATGAATTAATTCTTCTGGTACACAATCCATATCCGGCTGATTAAAACCGGGAGTGTCTGCAAGCATTCCACCACTAGGTAACTCAAATAATTCTATATGGCGAGTGGTATGACGACCACGAGCCAGTTTACCAGAAACTTCTCCGACTCGCAGCTGAAGAGAGTCAATCAGCGTATTAATCAGGCTGGATTTACCAACGCCGGAAGGCCCAGCGATTACGGTAATTTTATTGCTCAGGTATTTGGCTGCTTGGTCAGTATTAATACCATCTTTAACGCTGATAAATATTGGTTGATAGCCCCAACCGAGCAGGCGATCGCTAACTTGTTGTTGTTCTGGCGCTGAAATTAAATCACTTTTATTCAAGCATAAAAGTACATCCAAGCCAGTAGACTCAGCCTTAATTAGAAACCGACTCAGCTGATAAGGTTCCAAAGGTGGATCGGCGACGGCAAATACCAAAAGGATTTGGTTGACATTAGCGATCGCCGGACGATCTAACTCACTTTGGCGGGGTAAAACCTCAGCGATCGCTCCCCTTCCTCCAGCCCAATCTGGCTCTTCTACCACAACGCGATCGCCTACCATCACCTGTTGTCCAATTTTTTTCAGACGTGTTCTTCGGGTACAAAGCAAAAGAGGAGGCGAGGGCAAAGAGGCATTTAAATCCAGTTTCTCTTCTGCTCCCCTGCTCCTCTGCTCCCCTGCCTCTCGATCCATCTGTACTCGGTAAAAATTAGCCTGTACAGCTACCACCGTACCCAATAACTGTCCAGTTACGTCAAAAATTTCCCCTGTCATTGGCTAGCAGCTGGACGGCGCACTAACAGAGAAAAATAACTAGTGCAGTCTGTAATTTGTTCTACCTGATAACCTGCCATTGTCAAACTATCAGGAACCTGCTCAATCGGCTCACCAGGGTCTAACCAGACTTCTAGTAAACCTCCCAATGGCATTTTCTCCAGACGTAGTTTTGTCCGCACGAAATTAATCGGGCAAGGGGTGCCGCGTAAATCAAGTTGAGCATCGGGAGTTAAAACAGAAGAGGGCATCATCACTTAAATAAATTTCCCAAGAATCCTTCTAGACCGCCTTTACCAGTCCGATCGCCCTTAATTTTAGCTAGCTTCTCCAGCAGTTCCCTCTCCTCTGGGGTGATTTTATTGGGAATATCAATTAATACGTTCAGCATGTGATCCCCACGACTTACGGGATTACCCAAACGAGGTACGCCGCGATTTTCCAACTTCATCACTGTATTCGGCTGAGTTCCAGCTGGAATGATTAGTTCTACTGGCCCATCGACTGTATCTACCTCTAACCGACAACCTAAAATCGCTTGCAGGTAGCTAACTTTGATTTCCGAGAGAATATTAATCCCATCTCGTTGAAATTCCTCGTCCTCATTTACGAACAAGTAAACGTATAAATCCCCAGGAGGGCCACTACGTTGACCGGCATCTCCTTCACTAGAAATCCGCAAACGTGTGCCATTATCCACCCCCGCTGGAATGGTAATTTTGAGTTTCTTTGTGACTTGATTTGCGCCCTTACCATCACACGCGTCACACTTATCTTCAATTACCATCCCTGTTCCATTACAGGTGGGACAAGTCGATACCTGGGTGAAACTGCCAAAGGGTGTTCTAGTCACACGCCGTACTTGAGCCGAACCGCCACAAGTCGAACAAGTCCGAGGGCGGGTTCCAGGTTTAGCACCAGAACCGCTACAAACTTCACAATTTTCTAGATGGGAAATGCGAATTTCTTTTTCGCCGCCAAATATCGCTTCCCGAAAGTCTAACTTCAGGTCTAGCCGCAGGTCATCACCCCTCGCAGGCCCACTGCGGCGTCTTTGTTGGGTGGGATTACCCATACCGCCAGCAAAGCCACTAAAAATGCTTTCAAAGATATCGGCAAAACCACCCATATCGCCGACATCTTGAAAGCCCGCGCCAGCACCAGATACACCCTCTGGACCAAAGCGATCGTAACGAGCGCGGGTTTCGGGTTCTGAGAGTACCTCATAAGCGCGGTTAATTTCTTTAAAGCGATCCTCCGCCCCCGGTTCTTTGTTCACATCTGGGTGATATTTCCGGGCTAGACGGCGATAGGCTTGTTTGATTTCTTCTTTGTCAGTGTCACGAGAGACACCCAGGATTTCATAATAGTCGCGGGCCATATAGCAAAGGTAAAAGTTAGAAGGAAGAAAGCAGAAGTCAGTAGAACGTCATTCACGGTCACTTGCTACCCTATGGATTAAGTGTTTTACCTACAGATATGCAAGAGCAACACACTATCCTGTTAGAGGGCGGCTTGCCGGAAGGCAGGCAGAAGATAAAATTAATTTTTGTTAATAACTGATTTTACCCTTTACCTTTTACAAAAATCACCGACAAATCTTGAGCAACAGATGCTTTCCTCGTGGGAGACGACAAAAGCTATAGAAGTTAGGAACAGGGGAAGCCTCTGCCCAGACTTCTCACTGCCGAGTCGGCTGTCTCTTTTACAATTGTGCTACGTAGGAGAGGAAAACCTCGCCCATCAACCAGAGGGGCTAGCCACACCATTAGGTGTGGAAAACCACCCTTATGCAATGGAAGTGGCTCTGAACTTGCACATTGCCTAGCCCAAAGTAATTTGCTTCTACAATCTAGCAAACCGCTGGGGTCTTGTGAAACTTCGCTAAATTTAAATATTTAAATATATTAAAATATCTTAATAAAAATTTGCAAATTAGGAGAGTGGGGGAGCAGGGGAGCAGAGGAGAAGTTGCAGTAAGTTTTTCCCCTCTGCCCCTCTGCCCCTCCGCCCCCTTGCCCCTCTGCCTCTTATGCCCAATGCCCAACCCCTAATCTATCGCCTCATAATCAGCCTGAGCGGTACTTTCTTCGTCAAAATCAAAGTTGAATTGTGGTATTAGCGTGCCATTCATTGGTGAGTCTACTTCTGGGGTAAAGTGACCAGATGAACCTCCCTCAATCTCATCAGTTTGGCTGTTGGCTCGATTATAAACATCAGCACCAATTGCAAACAAGGTTTGTTGGAAGTCGTCTAAGCGCTGCTTAAATTCCACTGTGGAAATGCTGGGGTCAATCATTGCCGCTTGGAGTTGTGCAACTTTTTCACTAGCCAAGGTTTTCATCTGCTCGCCGATAAAGTTGCTATTATCCTTGATGGTGGATTCATAACTGAACAACAAATTATCTGCTTGGTTTTTGAGTTCAACCAGTTCTTTACGTCTTTTATCTTCTTCGGAAAACAGTTCGGCCTCTTGGCGCATCCGTTCGACTTCGTTGCTACTCAAACCACCTGTATTGGTAATCCTGATACTCTGTTCTCTACCTGTACCTTTATCTTGGGCAGAAACCTTCAAGATGCCGTTGACATCGATTTCAAAGGATACTTCAATTTGCGGTACACCACGGGGCGATGGGGGAATTCCTGCTAGCAAAAACTTGCCGAGACTCTTGTTATCTCGTGACATCGCCCGTTCACCTTGGAGGATGTGAATTTCCACTGAGGTTTGCCCATCAACGGCGGTGGAAAAAACTTGTGACCGACTTGTAGGAATTGTAGTGTTGCGTTCAATGATTTTGGTGAACACTTCACCCAAAGTTTCAATTCCCAAGGACAGAGGGGTGACATCCAGTAGTAAAAGATTATCGACTTCACCACCTAACACACCTGCTTGAATAGCCGCTCCCAATGCTACGGCTTCGTCAGGGTTGATGGAGCGATCGGGAGCTTTGCCGTTGAAAAACTTAATTAGCGCGTTTTGGACTGCCGGAATACGGGTAGAACCACCTACCAAAATAATCCGATCTATGGCTTCTGGTTTGAGATCCGCATCTTTGAGCGATTGGATCAGTGGTTCGATGGTCGCTTCAATTAATTTCGCGGCGAGTTCTTCAAATTTCGAGCGACTGAGTTCCATCTCCAGATGCTTTGGCCCGGTGTCATCCGCTGTGATAAAGGGCAAGTTGATGGAGGTATTCACCATGCTGGAGAGTTCAATTTTTGCCTTTTCCGCAGCTTCCCGCAGGCGTTGCAGTGCCATTTTGTCTTTGGAAAGGTCGATTTTCTCTTGTTCTTGGAAACGTTCCATCATCCAAAGGACGATCGCATTATCAAAGTCGTCTCCACCCAAGTGGTTGTTACCACAAGTCGCCTTTACTTCAAAAACGCCATCCCCAAGTTGCAGGATCGATACGTCAAAAGTACCGCCTCCCAAGTCAAATACTAAAATTAGCTGCTCTTGGTCTTGCTTTTCCAATCCGAAAGCTAAAGCCGCAGCTGTTGGTTCATTAATGATTCGCAGAACTTCTAGTCCAGCAATTGTGCCAGCATCTTTAGTTGCTTGTCTTTGGGCATCTGTGAAATATGCTGGTACGGTGATCACTGCTTGAGTAACTTCCTCACCCAAAAAGTTTTCTGCATCCTGCTTCAGCTTTTGCAGGATCATCGCGGATAATTCTTGGGGCGTATAGTTTTTTGAGCGAATTTGGACATCAACGGTCTCATCTCGACCTTTGATGCAGTTGTAGGGGACGCGAGCGCGTTCTACTTCAGTATCTTCCCAACGCCGCCCGATGAATCGTTTAATACTGTAAATTGTGTTTTCAGCATTGGTTACGGCTTGGCGCTTTGCCAATTGACCAACCAAGCGATCGCCACTCTTCCCAAATCCCACAATACTTGGAGTAGTTCGTCCACCTTCAGAATTGGAGATCACAAGTGGTTGACCACCCTCCAAAACTGCGACGCAACTGTTAGTAGTGCCTAAGTCGATCCCAATAACTTTTCCCATATTTACCAGTATTTTTACTGAATATTTCTGCTGTAATATGTCGCGGACTAACTTTTTTGCTAAGAACAAAGGCTAGCGGATAACATCTGTGGAACGCCTGTTGCTGCTAGCAAGAAAGAAGTTGAAACACAGAGAGTTATCCAAAGCCTTGTCCAAGTTTTAGGTACGCGATGCTCGTCTTTGCTATAACCCAGGCACTTGAGGTCAGCGAGACGAGCGACTACAGCTTAACTGCTGGCTGAACTCGACTGATCTTCTGGTGCAAAAGGTGTATCTTCCTTGGGAGCAGCTACTTTGACCATTGCATGGCGTAGCACGCGATCGCCCAAGTAATATCCGCGCACTAACTCTTCTAACACTGTTCCTTCAGGATGTTCATCCGTAGGTTCCCGCATTACTGCTTCGTGCAGGTTAGGATCGAATTCTTGACCTTCGGGACGCATTGGCGATACACCCAAGCGTTTCAAGCTATCTACTAATTGTTTATAAACGCCTTGGTAACTTTTGTGCATGGTCATTTCGCCCTCAGACTGCGGTTTGAGGTGCGATCGCGCCCGCTCAAAATTATCGACTATTGGTAGCAATTCCAAAATCGTATTCCGCTTCACCTGCAACTCTAGGTCTTCTTTTTCTTTGCTAGTGCGTTTCCGGTAATTCTCAAAATCAGCGGCGATCCGCATATATTGAGTACTACGCTCTTCCAGTTGCGTTTTGACGGACTCGATTTGTTGAGTCAGTTCTGCCAAAGCTGCTGTTTCCACTCCAGTTTTCTCAGTTGCAGCGACGCTATTTTCTGAATTGACGGTAGCAGTATCCCCCGATACATTTGTTTGGCCCGCCACTTGCTCTGTCACCTCGCTGCCAGATTCATTGAAATTAACTTGGGCTGGGAAGTCACTCTTCATTGCTTGCTTTACCTCTGTTGGTTCACCCAATTGCTGGCTTGTATTGTTTATCTGTTTATTTTCATCGATCATTGTCTATTCATTCCAGATCCTATTTATGGCAGTGTATCTCCACAGCTTGCAACCGTCGTCATCCACGACATGCCACTGAGGCTGATTTTATTGCCGACAAGTTCCTGGAAGTGATGTAACCGTCCTCTTATTGTGACAAATGGTGAACACGTTAGCCCAGACGCTATTAAGGCGGGAACCCGAACGAGTAGTTTGCAATAGTAGCGCTGAATGTGACTCGCCCCTTATGTTATTTGAAAATATCTTTAATTTTGAATTCAAAGCAAAGCGACGTGACTCAGGACTTTTTTGGGAAATGAGAATTCTATCTCAGAGTAGGGGAATACTTTAAGCAGAGGTTCCCCCTACTCATTCGCTCATCTATGACTTACTCGTCACCACAACGGCGCAGTACCGCTCTAACTACCAGAACAGAGTTTTCGCCCTTCGGCAATAAGCTAGTGCAATCTGGCTATGTCAATACCGAACAGATGAGGCAGGCATTAATTGAAAGCCGCAAATCTGGCAGACCCTTAACAGAAGTATTAGAGTCAATCACTGGGCAACAACTATCGCCTGAGTTGCTTAGGCAATACAAAAAACAGCAACTATTTGAACTGAAAATATTATACGGAGTTGAATTCCTCGATCCAGAAGTCAATTCCGTTGGCAACACGATGATGGGGAACCTGATTGAAACCCTCATCCCAGTGGATATCTGCCGTCGCCATCGTTTAGTACCACTATCGAAACACGAAGACCAAACCCCGCCCTCAGTTTTAGTGGCGATGGTTGCTCCAGATAATCTAGAAGCTTCTGATGACCTGAACCGCATCTTGCGCCCCCAAGGCTTGGCATTGCAGCGCATGGTGATTACCCAGGAAGACTACCAACAGCTAATCAACCAATATTTGGATGAAATGGCTGTTCGGCAAAAGCACCTAGAACGAGAAAACTCTACAGATATTAGTCAGGATTTAGAAAATCTCGGAAATCTCGATATTTCGGATGCTCCTGAAGAAATGGAGGCCGATCTAGGGGCAGCGATGAAGGGTGCAGAGGATGCCCCAGTTATCAACCTAGTCAACAGAATCCTGGCTAAAGCCTTACATGAGGGCGTTTCTGACATTCATATTGAACCGCAAGAAGAAAACTTACGCATTCGCTTTCGGAAAGATGGCGTACTGCGTGAAGCTTTCCCCTCAATGCCGAAAAAAATCATCCCAGCGGTGACAGCCCGATTTAAAATCATCTCCAATCTAGACATTGCTGAACGCCGTCTACCCCAAGATGGACGCATCCGACGGCTGTTTGAGGGACGTAAGGTGGACTTCCGGGTGAATACCTTACCCAGTCGCTACGGGGAAAAGGTGGTACTGCGGATTTTGGATAACTCCTCCACCCAACTGGGATTAGATAAGTTAATTACCGATCCAGAGACTTTGAACATTGTCAAGGATATGGTTAGCCGTCCCTTTGGGTTAATTTTGGTAACTGGGCCAACTGGTTCGGGAAAAACAACTTCGCTGTATTCTGCACTTTCAGAAAAGAACGATCCCGGTATTAATATCAGTACAGTAGAAGACCCAATTGAGTATAGCCTTCCAGGGATTACTCAAGTACAGGTGATTCGGGAAAAAGGGCTAGATTTTGCTACCGCGTTGCGGGCTTTCTTGCGACAAGATCCAGATGTGCTACTGGTGGGTGAAACGCGGGATAAGGAAACGGCAAAAACCGCAATTGAAGCTGCCTTGACCGGTCACTTAGTATTAACTACCTTACATACCAATGATGCCCCAGGAGCGATCGCTCGTTTGGGAGAAATGGGGATTGAGCCTTTCATGGTTTCTAGTTCCCTAATTGGCGTTTTAGCTCAACGTTTGGTGCGGCGTGTATGTTCTGAATGTCGTGTCCCCTACACTCCCACAACCGAGGAACTAGCTCGTTATGGTCTATCAGCTTCCTCAGATGTCGGAGTCACCTTCTATAAAGCTAACACCTTGACATTAGATGCGATCGCAGATGCCAAAGCCAAAAATAACCTTTGTCCAAAATGTAATGGTGTCGGCTACAAAGGGCGTTGTGGTGTTTATGAAGTCATGCGAGTCACCGAAAACCTGCAAACTCTAATCAACGAAGATGCACCTACAGAACGCATCAAAGAAGTGGCAATAGAAGAGGGCATGAAGACCTTGCTGGCTTACAGTTTGGACTTAGTGCGTGAAGGTTCCACCACTCTAGAAGAAGTAGAACGAGTGACGTTTACTGATACTGGTTTGGAAGCAGAGTTAAAAGCCAAACGTAAGACAGGTCTTACCTGCCGAAGTTGTGATGCCACATTGAAACAAGAATGGCTGGATTGTCCTTACTGTATGACAGCTCGGTTTTAAGAATAGTCATTAGTCATTAGTCATTGGTGAATGCTTAATAACTTTAAACAACTGACAAATAACAAAGGACAAAGGACAAAGGACAAATGACAACGGACAAATGACAAATGACAAATAAAAAACATTAAAAGGAAGCAGAACTATGGAAATGATGATTGAAGACTTGATGGAGCAGTTGATTGAGATGGGTGGCTCGGATATGCACTTATCCGCAGGTTTACCTCCCTACTTCCGCATCAGTGGCAAACTTACTCCTATAGGTGAGCATGTATTGACAGCCGATCAATGTCAAAGGCTGATTTTTAGTATGCTCAACAACACCCAGCGTAAAACCTTAGAGCAGACTTGGGAGTTGGATTGTTCTTATGGTGTTAAGGGTTTGGCTCGTTTCCGGGTCAATGTCTATAAAGAGCGTGGTGCTTATGCTGCTTGCTTACGAGCATTAAGTTCTAAAATTCCTAACTTTGAAAAATTAGGTCTGCCAGATATCGTGCGGGAAATGTGCGATAAGCCTAGAGGACTTATTCTGGTGACAGGCCCTACAGGTTCTGGCAAGACAACTACTCTAGCGGCAATGATTGACTTGATTAACCGCACCAAGGCAGAGCATATTTTAACGGTGGAAGACCCAATTGAATTTGTCTATGAACCAATTAAAAGCTTGGTTCACCAGCGACAACTGGGAGAAGATACTAAAAGCTTTGCTAATGCTTTGAAAGCAGCCCTGCGTGAAGATCCAGATATTATTCTGGTAGGGGAAATGCGCGATTTGGAAACAATTTCTTTGGCGATTTCAGCTGCGGAAACAGGACACTTGGTATTCGGTACGCTACACACGAGTTCCGCCGCCCAAACAGTTGACCGGATTATTGACGTTTTCCCCCATGAAAGACAAACCCAAGTGCGGGTGCAATTGTCTAACTCATTGGTGGGGGTATTTAGCCAAACCTTAGTGTCCAAGAAAAGCCCTAAACCTGGTGAGTATGGTCGGGTAATGGCTCAAGAAATTCTGATTGTCACTCCTGCTATTTCTAACTTGATTCGAGAAGGTAAAACATCTCAAATTTACTCAGCGATTCAAACTGGCGGCAAATTGGGAATGCAAACTCTAGAGAAGGTTTTAGCCGATTTTTACAAAGCCGGAACGATTTCTTTTGAAGCGGCGATGTCTAAGACTTCTAAGCCTGATGAAATTCAACGTCTCATCGGTACTTCTGTACCACCGCAGGCAGCAGGTGCTAAACCTGGTGCGGCAACCAAAGCACATTAAAGGAACTGGGGAGTAATAATTTTAGATTTTAGATTTTGGATTTTAGATTGAAATTTAATCCAAAATCCTCAATCCAAAATCACAAATAAAATTGTCTCATGCCCAATTAATAACAACTATTTTGAATTTATTTTATGCCAAACTTCGTTGCCCGTGTTCGGGATTCGCAAGGGAAATCTCGAACAGAAAAAATTGTTGCCGAATCCTTGGTACAAGCTCGTACTAATCTTAGAGATCAAGGTTTTGTAATCCAAGAACTCAAGCAATCTCAGGGATTTCAGCCAGATGTTGCCTTCAAAAATTTCCAGAATTCTTTAGTTAAGGTTTCTGTGAAAGACAAAGCCGTTTTTTCGCGTCAATTTGCCGTTTTGATGAATGCGGGAGTTGCGATCGTTAGAAGTTTGGGGGTGCTTTCCGAACAGTGTAGTAATACTAAATTGAAACAAGCCCTTGTAGACATTAGCACCGATGTTCAAAGCGGAATGAATCTTTCAGAGGCAATGCGGAAGCATCCTGACTGTTTTGATGGATTATACGTGAGTATGATTCAAGCTGGCGAAGTTGGCGGTGTTCTAGACGAAGTATTAAATCGTTTAGCCAAGTTATTAGAAGATGTTGCTCGTTTACAAAACCAAATTAAATCAGCACTGTCTTATCCAACGGTCGTGGGTTTTATCGCAGTTGCTATCTTTCTTGGTATGACTATTTTTTTGATTCCGATTTTTGCCACGATTTTTGTACAACTTGGAATCACATTACCACCTCTAACGCAATTCTTGATGGATGCTAGTAAATTTCTGAGAAGTCCAGGTGCTTTAGTTCTTCTTGCTGCTCTTATCGGACTGAAATTTGCTTTTACACAATACTCTAAAACTCCTGTTGGTCGCATCACAATCGATCGTTTTTCCTTGAAGATGCCATTGTTTGGTGACTTAATTCAAAAATCTTCAGTTGCCCGCTTTAGCCGGACTTTTGGTTCTTTGACTCGTTCAGGTGTACCAATTTTAACTTGCTTAGAAATTGTCCGAGACACATCAGGAAACCAAGTGATTGCTAATGCCATAGACGCTGCCCGGATGGAGATTCAACAAGGAGGCATGATTAGCATTGCTTTACAAAAAGATGCCGTTTTTCCGGCTATGGCAATTCAGATGATTAGTATCGGAGAAGAAACTGGAGAATTAGATGGAATGTTGATGAAAGTTGCCGATTTCTATGAAGATGAAGTCGAGCAAGCAGTAAAAGCAATGACCAGTATTTTGGAACCGGTGATGATTGTGGTTCTAGGGGGAATGGTTGGAACCATTTTGCTAGCGATGTATCTGCCTATGTTTGCAGTATTTGAAAAGCTGGGATAAAGGATTAATAGTTAAGAGTTAAAAGTTATGAGTTAGGAATTAAAATTTTTTATTCCTAACTTTTAGCTTATCACTAATTAATTTTATTCTTAACTCCTAACTCCTCACTCCTCACTCCTCATTATTTAATAAACTATGACTGTGCAAAAATCTCAGTACGAAGCGAGTTTGGCAGAGTACAGCAATCATCTAGCTGCGATCGCCTTATTAAAGCAATATCGGCCCTACTTGGAGATGATTCCCAGTCTGCGCCGTCCAGATGAAAGTGTCATCACTATACCCTTGCCAATTGTTCGGCTTCGCAATCCTGCTACAACAGCCTTAAAAACGATTTGCTTACCCTGTGATGTGGCAATTTTGATGTGCGATCCAGAGTGGAAAATCAAAACTGGTGCAGAAATTTTAGTCTTTATTCATCGCGCTGACGAAGACTTTTCTGATTTGTTAGGACGTTGGCGACAAACCCAAGTTTATCTAGACAATGATTATGAGTGGTTGATGCCTCTGCGTCACAGTCATATTTTGAGTGAGGGAGCTAATACTGTATATCCTCTGTTTATCGTTTTTAGTGAGACTTTAGAACGCATCCAAAGAGGTCTTATGGGAGCTGAACTCCCATTTATTATACAAACACCAGATTTGCTGGTTGAGGAGAATCTCACAGATATTTTCTCTTCACAAACTCCACCACCTTAGGTACTTACAGCAGAATTCAAGAGTAAAATACGCTTTATACCTGGGTAACAGACGAATCGTTGTGTACCTAACTAGTTTGAAATCTGCTGTATAGTCAAAAAAACATCCCATCCCTGCGGGACGCTCCGCGAACGTAAAAATGTAAGTCCTTGCATCTATAAATGTACTCAGCGTAAAACTGCATATTTTTACCTCCGGCTACGCCGTCCCCCTTTTGCTAAACTAGAAGGGTTTTATTATGTGTATCTTCATACAAAATTTTTATAAATACCCACGCAACAGACTTTCACCTTTACAAAACTACAAATTAGATCGTCACACATCCGTGAAAGGACTAGTTCTACAAAAATTTATTTTTACTTTTTGAAGAGTAATGAGGATTTGACAAAGATTCAGTAATCTTACTGTTGCCAATAAAGAATTGTCATAAAATTAGAAACATTTAAAAGCAGATACTTTATACTAATGAATCGTTTTCCTCAAAAAACAACGAATTATCAAGAGAGCATTTCACAACCAACTCAGTTGAGTCAGATGTGTGGTTCCAAACGGCTATTTCGCGATCGCTATGAAATACTGCAAATTTTAGGTAGAGGTGGTTTTGGCGTAACATTTTTAGCCAAAAATGCCGTATTACCTGGAAAGCCACTGTGTGTTATTAAACAGCTTTGTCCAAAAGTGACTAGTCCCCAAAGTTGGCAAAGGGCATGTATGCGCTTTGAAAAAGAAGCAAGAATTTTGGGACAACTCGGTAGTCATTCGCAAATTCCCATGTTATTAGACTACTTTCAGGCAAATGGGGAGTTTTTTTTAATTCAAGAATATGTGCCAGGTTTGACTTTGGCGCGAGAAGTGCGGCAAACTGGGCCCAAAAGTGAATCCTCAGTTAAGCAATTCTTACAGGAATTATTACCTGTCTTACAGTATCTTCATAAACATCATGTAATTCATCGGGATATTAAGCCTCAGAATTTATTGCGGTGTGAATATGATGGACGCATAGTGCTGATTGATTTTGGTGCGGTGAAAGAGAAATTAGTTGATGTTTGTGAAAACTCAATCAATCAAGCCGTCAATACCAACTTTATCGGTACTAGGGGATTTGCACCACCAGAACAGTTTTCTTTACGTCCAGTTTATGCCAGTGATATTTATGCACTGGGTGTAACTTGCATTTTTATGTTGACTGCTAAAAGTCCTTTAGAATTGGACTACGACCCAAAAACTGGTGAAATATCTTGGCAAAAACAGGTAAATATCAGCAACAGTTTCGCCCAGATTTTAGGAAAAATGGTGAAAATTACTTTAGAGGAGCGGTTTAAGACTGCCGATGAAGTGATGAAAGCTTTAAGTAGTGAAAGTTATTTGCCTACTTTGGCTAACTGTTTAACTACCCAAAAATTAAATAATAAAAGTATTACACAACACGAAATTACACAAAACAAAATTACACAGCATGAAATTATACAACACGAAAATTATGATGTATACATGCCACCTGTAGCTAGAACTGCTAATGCCATTCGGAAATGGAGAGCAAGATTCAAGGAAACAAGATAACATATAGCAGAATTCAGAATTCAGGAGTAAAACATGCTTTATACCTGGGTAACAGACTTAGCTTGTGTATCACATCGACTTGAAATTTGCTGTAAGTTGCAGCCTTTTTAGCTGAAGTATCAAATGAATAATTAATTATGGGCAATTGAAAATAGCTAAAACAAATTTAGTAAGCATTTTAACTATATTTGATAGTCAGTAATGATTCATTAATCAAGGTTTATATTCAATACTTAGTCAGTTGTCGCTTGCCAAGATACAAGCAAAATTACTAGGTTTAAAAGTTCAAAAAAATATTTTTATTCAGATTATTATATAATCGATAGAATAATTAATCTTATGGCTCTCGTAGTTTTCCACAGATGAGGAAGACTGACTACTATTTACAAAAGCTAACTATATAAGTAATTCCCCAATCCCCAGAACAGGGTTTATCTACCACAAGTAAGCGAGAGTCAATTATTTTAAGGGAAAGTTCGGGACAAACTTAGCCTAAGTTGTCATGCAGTCGCGCCTGTCAGATCATGATCTGCTGCTTAAATCCCGATTGCTCAAATCCCCTGAATCCCAATGGAAAGAAGTTTTGCCAAAGTTGTAGCACCCCGCTGGTGTCACTTTTAAGAAATCGCTTTCGTGTGATCCGAGTCCTTTCAGATGAGGGGGGATTTGGCAGAACCTATCTATCAGAAGACGTAGATAAACTCAATGAACGCTGTGTTATCAAGCAATTAGCTCCAAAATTCCAAGGAACTTGGTCGCAAAAAAAGGCGATGGAGTTGTTCGCCGAAGAAGCGCAGCGACTACAAGACCTTGGGGAACATCCTCAAATTCCGACTTTGATAGCTTATTTTGAGCAAGACGGCTGCCTATATTTGGTGCAGCAGTTTATTAATGGAGATAATTTGTTAAAGGAGTTGCAACAGCGCAAGGCTTATAACGCTAGAGACATTCAATCTATTTTGCTAGATTTACTACCCATCCTAAAATTTATCCACGATCGCAAAATTATTCATCGAGACATCAAGCCAGAAAATATTATCCGCAATAAAAATGATGGGCGATTAAGTTTGATTGATTTTGGCTCCTCAAAGCAATTTACCGCCAAAGTTCAGCAGAAATCTGGCACATCCATTGGTTCGCATGGTTATTCTCCCCTAGAACAAATCAGAGATGGGAAAGCTTTCCCCGCCAGCGACTTGTTCGGTGTGGGGGCTACCTGCTTTCATCTGCTAACGGGAAATTCCCCATTTCAGTTGTGGATGGAATCTGGGTACGCTTGGGTAAGTAATTGGCGGGAATATTTGCGGAGTCCGTTAAATCCTGAATTGGATTTTGTCATCGACAAGCTTTTGAAAAAAGATATCCAGGAACGTTACCAGTCAGCCGAAGAAGTCCTGAGAGATTTGACTCCAAAACAACTCCTCGCATTGCCACCTGCGGGTAAGTCATCTGGGAAATTACCACCAACTAAAGCACCAGCTTTACCAAAAAGCTATCCCTTACTGAGAATTTTAATCTTGGTAAGTGCTTTCATTCTGTTGTTTGGATTCAGCGAATCTTGGTATAAAAATTTTCGCCAGATTCAAACCAGTTTGGTCTCTAGGTTGATGCAACAAAATAGTCCTAGTAAAAATAATGCGATTTTGAGCCAGATTAGCTTGGGTAAAGTTTCCTTAGCTAACACCCTCCAAGGACACGAAAACTCAGTTTTATCTGTCGCCATCAGTCCTGATGGTAAAACCATAGCCAGCAGTGGTGACGATGGCACTATCAAACTTTGGAATCTCGCAACCGGAAAACTAATCGCTTCACTCAAAGGGCATTTTCAGCAGGTGAATGTCGTCGTAATTAGTCCAGATGGCAAACTTCTAGTTAGTGCTAGTGATGACAACACGATTAAAATCTGGAATTTGGCAACGCGAAAACAAATTCGCACTCTTATAGGGCATTCTGACTCAGTTCATGCCCTAGCCATCAGTGCTGATAGCGAGACTTTAGTTAGTGCTAGTGATGACAACACGATTAAAATCTGGGATTTGGCAACAGGAGAGCAAATTCGGACACTAGCAGGGCATACATTTTGGGTGCGGTCAGTGGCTATTAGTCCTAATGGTGTGATTCTGGCCAGTGGCAGTTTTGACAAGACGATCAAAATCTGGAATCTAGCAAAGGGATACCCAATCCGCACACTAGAAGGAAATTCTCAAACAGTGACAACTGTGGCTATTAGCCCAAATGGTAAAACTTTAGCCAGTGCTAGCCGCGATCGCACCATTAAACTTTGGAATTTAGCTACGGGAAGAGAACTTCGCACCTTAGCGGGACATAGCAATACTGTCACATCCGTAGCCTTCAGTACCGATGGTAAAATTGTTGCTAGTGGTAGCCGCGATCGCACTATCAAACTGTGGAATACAGCTACAGGAGAAGAAATTCTCACATTAGCAGGGCACACCAACACCGTCACATCTGTTACCTTCACTCCCGATGGCAAAACCCTTGTTAGCGGTAGTGAAGATAACACGATTAAGATTTGGCGGTTGTCTGAGTGAGTGGGAATTAGGGATTGGGGATTGGCGATAAAGGAGAGTTATACCAATTCAAAATTCACGCATTCAAAATTCATACATTAAGAAAGCCAGACAGAACAAAGGTATGTCCGTATGTATCTGTCGCATTCTTTTTTCAAATTGGTATTAGAATCTCGTTAATCCACCTTTGAACTGGATGAATCCACATCAAAGACTCGTTCATCCACCTTTGAACTGGATGAATCCACATCAAAGACTCGTTCATCCACCTTT
>NZ_JAVRCA010000041.1:54046-72130 GCF_034530995.1 Nostoc sp. DedQUE04
CTGGATGAATCCACATCAAAGACTCGTTCATCCACCTTTGAACTGGATGAATCCATATCAAAGACTCATTCATCCACCTTTGAACTGGATGAATCCACATCAAAGACTCGTTCATCCACCTTTGAACTGGATGAATCCATATCAAAGACTCATTCATCCACCTTTGAACTGGATGAATCCACATCAAAGACTCGTTCATCCACCTTTTGTCTCACCGAAGCAGTGTTGAGTTACCGATGTTAAAACCATTCATACAAATGGAGGGTTTTGAAACCTAAACTTTCAGTTACCCTGAAGTTAGTTGCCTAATTAATATTGATTGTTCCATAACATAGAATAGATGACTGAACAAACTTCTAGAATTTGTATCCTTGGTGGAGGCTTTGGTGGTCTCTACACAGCCTTGCGGTTAAGCCAATTACCTTGGGAATCTACGCAAAAACCCGAAATTGTTCTAATAGATCAAAGCGATCGCTTCCTATTCTCTCCTTTACTTTACGAATTACTCACTGGCGAACTGCAAACCTGGGAAATTGCCCCACCCTTTGAAGAACTTTTACAAGGCACAGGGGTGCGTTTTTATCAAGGTGTTGTGTCTGGAATTGACATCGACCAGCAACGGGTAAATATCCAAGAAGGCCCGGAAATCCCTTATGACCGATTGGTGCTGGCGCTAGGAGGTGAGACACCGCTAGATTTAGTCCCTGGTGCGGCAGCCTACGCCTACACATTCCGCACCATCTCTGATGCTTATCGTTTAGAAGAACGCCTGCGATTTTTAGAAGAATCGGATGCTGATAAAATTCGGGTAGCGATCGTTGGGGCTGGCTACAGTGGTGTAGAGTTAGCTTGTAAGTTAGCTGACAGACTAGGCGAAAGAGGACGCTTTCGGATCGTTGAAATCGCCGACCAAATTTTGCGAACTTCCCCAGAGTTTAATCGGGAAGCAGCAAAGAAAGCATTAGATGCCCGTGGTGTATTTATTGACTTAGAAACCAAAGTAGAATCAATCGAGCAAAATAGCATTTCCCTAGAGTACAAAAACCAGTTAGACACGATTCCCGTGGATTTGGTAATTTGGACTGTAGGAACTAGAGTTGCGCCTGTAGTCAAATCTCTTCCTCTCAAGCAAAATCAGCGCGGTCAAATCATCACTACATCTAATCTGCAAGTCCTCGATCGTCCAGAAATCTTTGCCTTGGGAGATTTAGCAGACTGTCATGATGCTGAAGGACAGCAAGTCCCCGCTACGGCACAAGCGGCTTTTCAACAAGCTGATTATACTGCTTGGAATATCTGGGCAACTCTGACTAATCGCCCCCTCCTTCCCTTCCACTACCAACAGTTAGGAGAAATGATGGCACTAGGAATAGACAACGCTACTCTCACTGGTTTGGGAATTAAACTAGATGGGCCCTTGGCATACGTCGCTCGCCGTGCTGCTTATTTATATAGATTGCCAACTTTAGACCATCAGCTGAAAGTTGGTTTTAATTGGCTATTCCGTCCGATTATAGAAACACTTTCAAGGTAACTTTCAAGGTTGGGAATTGCGAATTGAGCATTGGTAAAAAAACCAATACATTTACGATGATTTGTTTAATTTCCGCCAATCTACTTAGCAGATGCTAAACTCTACCCACAGAAGCTCTTAATAAGCCAAAATCTAAAATTCAACATTCAAAATTTTCAAACTTTAATGGAACAACCGAAAGTTATTTTTTTAGATGCTGTGGGTACACTTTTCGATGTCAAAGGTGGTGTGGGCGAAGTTTATAGTCAGATAGCCCAGGAATTTGGCGTTACAGTTTCAGCCGAAACATTGAATACAGCTTTCATCCAAAGCTTTAAAACAGCGCCGCCACCGATATTTCCAGATGCAGAACTGCAAGATATTCCCCAGCGCGAGTTTGATTGGTGGCGGATAATTGCTCTGAACACTTTTGAAAGGGCAGGTGTTCTCAAGGAATTTTCTGACTTTTCGGCTTTTTTTAGCGAACTTTACATCCACTTTGGCACTGGCGAACCGTGGTTTGTCTATCCCGATGTTTTACCAGCTTTAATCAACTGGCGGCGGTTGGGAGTTAGCCTGGGGGTGTTGTCCAATTTTGATTCTCGGATTTACTCAGTATTGCAAAGTTTGGGATTGAGAGAGTTTTTTACCTCCGTCACCATTTCTACGCAGGTACGTGCAGCTAAACCCGACCCGCAAATTTTTGCCATTGCCTTAGACAAACATAAATGTTCCCCAGAGGCAGCGTGGCATATCGGCGATAGCATTGTAGAAGATTATCATGCAGCTAAAGCAGCTGGACTTAGAGGCGTTTGGATCGATCGTGGAAAATGAGGGGATACTTTCAATTTAACAACGCTAAATTTTTTTAAAGTGGAATCCAATCCAATCTATCAATCCACTCTTCTGCCTCAGTCGTTTCCCAAATCAAATAAATTGTTTCTGCCCAAATACTCAGGTTCCCACTGGAACGCAACCAAACTAGTCCCCAAATATGTCCTCCATCTCAGCCTTCAGTTTTTCTAATTCGTCGTCCACATATTCTTCATTTGTCTGAGAAAGCTCATATTCTAGCTGGGCTTGGCGCTGCAATTCATTAGCCTTCTGTCTTGTTTCCATTGCGTCGATCTTGTCTTCAAGTTCTGTAAATTTTGACATTGCGCCTTGTGACAACAATTCGAGCTTTTTTGGTTCTTCATCTATATCTTCCTCGTCTATCGGATAAAGTTCGTGTCCGAGTCCAAAATGACGTTCTGGCTCCTCAGTCTTCGTTGTTGCCTCGCTTGCCTCAAACGCCTTTTCCCAAACCTGCCAATTATCTTTAGATTGTTGGACTTTTGAGATTAGCGATTTTACGTCGGGCGAAACTAAAGATTTTATTGGACTACACAAAACTCGAACAGTCTGATGCTGAAAATCATAGATTACATCAAACACCTTAAACTTGCACCAACTAGGTTTGCGTGTCTCATCTATTGGCAAAACGAGAGTTTCACCAATTCGAGGGAGCCACTTACAGCTTAAAAATTCAGCCACCATTTTGGTAGAGCTATCGGCACTCCAAACAATGCGGAGTTTAAATTCTTGAGGGTTAGGTGTCAAAAAAGGTGCATTATTTTTCATCATCTTCCTAGTCCAAAAACTAAGGATAAAAGTCCGATGACGAAATAACACAAAATAACCGAGCCAATAACGCCAAAAGCGACTTTCAAAGACAGTTCTTTACCAAATTGTGTAAAGTCCTTCCTGAACTCACTCATCCACTGTCGTAAGGCAACCAGTTCATCAACGGCTGGGTTTGTCTGCTTGGGTGGAATAAATTGTAAAGGTTTTTTAGTCGAATTATTCATGATTTTGGAATAGCACTATAACTAGAAAGCCCAAAATCCACTCACGTTTAACCAATTGTTGAAAATTTTTCATAGTTATGGAGACAATAAACCTCTCTAAGAACGATCGCCTGATAAATTCTCCAGTCAAATGCCCACTCCCAACTCTCCACTCCCCACTCCCTTATTCCCCTGCTGCCCTAACACTCGTATGATCGAGATATCAGGAAAACATAACAGCCAGATTTTTACCGCAAAACATGGGCAGTATTTGGGAAATCGATTTTTACTCCCGTCCGATTTTGGACGCTAATCAAAAAAAAGTTTGGGAAGTCTTAGTCTGCGAAAGCCCCTTGGATATCGGCGCAAAAGTAGACTCTTTGTTTCGCTATGCTCAATATTGTCCCAGTACCCAGGTAAATTCGGTCTGGTTGCGGACAGCATTGCAGGAGGCTATTAACCAAGCTGGAAAAGCACCAATTAAAATCCGCTTTTTCCGCCGCCAAATGAACAATATGATTACTAAAGCTTGCCAAGATTTGGGTATTCCCACCCAGCCTAGCCGCCGGACTTTGGTTCTCAATCAATGGTTAGAACAGCGGATGGAAGAAGTGTATCCTCAAGAGACAGGGTATCAAGGGGGGACTAATCCTTCAGTCCGCTTAGAAAAACCTTTGCCACAACGTTTACCAGATGCTTTGGAAGGACAACAGTGGGTATTTGTTACCTTAGATGCTGCGGATTTTGCTGATATGCCAGAGTGGGAAATTGGTTTTGGTGAAGCTTTCCCTTTAGAGTTGGCGAAAGTTTCACCCGAAGCGCGTATCCCTGGTATTTTGATTTTCTCATCGAGAGCGCTACCCTTGGCTGGCTGGATGTCTGGTTTGGAGTTAGCTTTTTTAAAATTTGACGCTAGCCAAGAGGCGAGATTGCTTTTAGAAACTGGTGTAACTGAAAGCTGGATTGTGGCAAATATCAAAAAACCTCAAATCTTAGCAGAAGCCAAAGCTTTTGAAGCAGCCAAGCAAAAAGCGAATGGAATACATTTTATCGGCGTACAGTCCGATCCCAAAGCAGAATCTTTTGCTGGTTTTTGGCTGTTGCAAGAGGTTAATTTGTGAAAATGGGCTGGGGATTGGGGACTGGGGACTGGGGACTGGGACTGGGGACTGGGGACTAGGGATTGGGGACTGGGGACTGGGGACTAGGGATTGGGAACTGGGGAGATAAGGAGAATAACCATGCCCAATGCCCAATGCCCGATCCCCAATCCCCAATTACAAATGACAATATCCGTTGAGACATGACAATGATTTGGGATAATTAACTGCGTCCATCAGTGTCGATCTGCGGTTTCAAATCGTAACTGTAAAGAAACATTGATGATTTTTGGATAGTTATCTGCGTTCATCATTGGAAAGTGCGTAGGCGTAGCTCGTCGTAGACATCGCACTTCTCAAAAGATAGCGTTGATATGCGGTTCAAAATCCACAATTCACTAAGGGTCATGGGTTCTGAAAATTTGTCACAAGATACACTAGCCGAACAGTTGCTGGAACTAGCTATAAAATCTGGAGCAGAAACTGCTGAAGTGTATCAGTCGCGATCGCTTTCTCGTCCCGTGTTTTTTGAGGCAAACCGACTCAAACAGCTAGAAACTAACCAATCTGAAGGCACAGCACTACGGCTTTGGCGAAACGGGCGTCCGGGACTGACGGTAGCTTACGGTTCTGTCTTAGCCGAAGTAATGGTGGAAAAAGCTCTGGCTTTGAGTCAACTAAATCAACCGGAAACTGTAGAATTAGGCTTTAACTTTCAGCCTTCCTACCCCGATTTAGGAGAAAGTTTCCCGATAGAGGTTTTGGTGGACTGGGGCAAAGAAGCGATCGCACTCATTCGTGATGCCTATCCCGATGTTGTATGTAATGGTGACTGGGAATGTGATATTGAAACCACCAGACTAGTCAACACCAAAGGTTTAGATTGTCACTATACAGACACTACCCTCAGCTGCTATATATCAGCAGAATGGGTGCGTGGTGATGATTTTTTAAGTGTTGCTGATGGTCAAACCAATCGGGGGGAACTCGACTCAGAGAGATTAGCTAACCAAATTTTACAACGGTTAATTTGGTCGAGTGAAAATATTTCACCTCCTATTGGTCGTGTCCCGATTTTATTCACTTCTAAAGCCGCCGATATGCTTTGGGGTACTGTACAAGCCGCTTTGAATGGCAAGCGAGTTTTAGAAGCAGCTTCACCTTGGGCAGAACGTTTGGGTAAGGAAGTAGTTGCACCTAGTCTCACCATCTACCAGGATCCTGAAGCTGGCCCTTACAGTTGCCCTTTTGATGATGAAGGCACTCCGACTCAATCTCTAGTATTTATCCAAAACGGGACTTTACAACATTTCTATAGCGATCGCACCACTGGCTCCCAACTGGGTACTAATACCACTGGAAATGGTTTTCGTCCTGGTTTAGGTAGCTATCCTACCCCTGGTTTATTTAATTTTCTCATCCAGCCCGGATCGGCATCGCTACCAGATTTGATTCAACAACTAGATGATGGCTTGATTGTCGATCAAATGTTGGGTGGTGGCGGCAGTATTTCTGGAGATTTTTCGATTAACGTCGATTTAGGCTACCGCGTCCAAAATGGTCAAGTAATTGGGCGTGTTAAGGATACGATGGTTGCAGGTAATGTTTACACAGCCCTGAAGCAATTGGTTACACTAGGCAACGATGTTGATTGGAATGGTTCTTGTTATACTCCGTCTCTGATCGTAGAAGGGCTATCTACTACGGGAAGAAGCAATTAAATAATTCGTAATTCGTAATTCGTAATTCGTAATCGGGGAGAGTGCTTTTGTATAGCGATCCTAAATTATTTGTGAATAACAATATCCCCGACTTCTTTAAGAAGTCGGGGATATGAGCCTTGATATAGGCTTTTAAACCATCCTCTAAGATTCCACTAAACAGCTTTTTAGGAAAGATTTGTAATCCAAAATTTAAAATCCAAAACTGGTATGAATCAGCGTTTTCGCACCTGGTGGCAGCCTAGAAGAGGTTTAGCGATCGCCGAAGCCTGTATTATCGGTCTGGTTGCTGCCCTATCTGCGGTATTCCTAAAAGTCGGATCGGGATGGCTGGGGACATGGCGAGTGCATACTACCCACCTTTTCCCGGCATGGCTGGTACTACCTGCAATTGGTCTTGTCCTGGGATTTCTGGCTGGATGGTTGGTGGATAGATTAGCACCAGAGGCTTCTGGTAGCGGTATTCCACAAGTCAAAGCTTCTCTGGCTAATGTGCCTGTGACATTATCTTGGCGGGTAGCGGGTGTGAAGTTACTCAGTGCGATCGTCGCCATCGGTTCTGGCATGACTCTAGGACGGCAAGGCCCTACTGTCCAAGTGGGGGCAGGTTTGGCAGCAGGGATGAGTCGTTGGGTTCCCACTTCCCCAGATCATCGACGGCAGATGATTGCAGCTGGTGCAGGTGCCGGTTTGGCTGCTGCTTTCAATGCCCCGATCGCAGGTGTCTTGTTTATCGTTGAAGAATTACTCCAAGATTTATCAGGATTGACTCTCGGAACTGCCATTATCGCCTCCTTTATTGGTGGCGTGATATCCCGACTTTTGGGTGGTGGCTCTCTTGACCTTAACTTGCAATTAGTAAAATCTTCCAGCCAATTCTCCATCCCAGAAATTCCCTTTTTCATCCTGTTAGGTATTTTGGCAGGCTTGTTTGGTGCATTGTTTAATCACGGCATTATCTTTAGTATTAAATTTTACGAAAGATTACACATCAGTTTGCCCTTGCGCGTAGCTTTAGCTGGATTTATCTCTGGTGTTGTTGTCGCCATGCTTCCTGCATCTTTCCGTGATAATACAGGACTACGTGAGTCATTAATTACTGGAAATTCCCATCCTAGCGTTGCAGCGATCGCCTTTGCAGCCCAGTTCATCCTCACACTGATTGCATTTGGTTCGGGAGCGCCGGGGGGATTATTCGCTCCCAGTCTGATTTTGGGTTCTTGTTTAGGACACATCATCGGTGTATCTGAGTTATATATCACCGGAGTTGGTTCTCCTACGACTTACGCCCTAGCGGGTATGGGTGGATTTTTTAGCGCCGTTTCCAAAGTGCCAATCACAGCCATTGTGATTGTCTTTGAAATGACTACAGATTTCAACCTAGTGCTACCTTTAATGATTGTTTCTGTCGCAGCTTACCTGGTTGCGGATAAGGTAGTGCCTGGTTCGCTTTATGAGAAACTTTTGGAGTTAAAAGGTATTACTCTCACCAAAGAAGTTGCGATGGAAGGAGCATTAAACAAGTTAACTGCAAAAGATGTAATGCAAGAACGGGTAGAAACTCTAGATGCAGAGATGAGCTTGGAAGAAGCAATGCAAGCTTTTGCTCGTTCTCATCATCGCGGTTTTCCTGTGGTAGAAGATAGCAAGTTAGTGGGGATTGTAACGCAATCAGATTTGCTGAAAATCCGCGAGAGTACAAACCACACATTTCGCGATCGCAATCTAGCCGATATTTTCTTAAAAGAAATTATGACATCTGTCCCGATGACAGTATCACCAATTCACACCCTCAGTAATGTACTATATTTACTCGATCGCTATCAAATCAGTCGCTTACCGGTGGTAGATAGACGAAAACTGATTGGGATTATTACTCGTGCAGATATTATTCGGGCGGAAGCAGATCATCTCAATGGTGAGAATGCGACACCGAAACTGCGACCAGAACCTTCATACATAGTTTACCAGACGCGATCGCCCAGCACTGGTAGAGGTAGATTATTAGTACCCGTAGCAAATCCCGAAACAGCGGGTGTTTTATTACAAATGGCAGCAGCTATTGCCCGCGATCGCCATTATGAAATAGATTGCGTGCAAGTGATGCTGATACCCCGCCACAGTTCCCCATCAGAAACACAGGTAAGAACCGCAAAAAGTCGCCGCTTGCTACGACAGGCAGAAGTCTTAGCAAAAAAGTGGAAAATTCCTTTACACACGCAGATTCGAGTTACCCACGATGTGGCGCAGGCAATTTTGGAGACAATCAACGAACAACACATCGACCTAATTTTAATGGGATGGAAAGGTAACACATCTACCCCTGGTCGGATTTTTGGTAGCGTTGTTGACACCATAATTCGCCAAGCCACCTGCGAAGTCGTATTAGTAAAATTAGGCAAAACTCCCCAACCCCCATTACCCCTTATCCCCAGAGGGGGCCCCACCATCCCCAACCCCCATTACCCCTTATCCCCAGAGGGGGCCCCACCATCCCCAATCCCCAGCCCCCAGTTCAACCGATGGCTAGTTCCAGTGGCTGGTGGCCCCAATTCCCCACTAGCAATTAAATTGCTACCGGCTTTAATTACATTGGGAAACGATCCGAAAATTCGCTTGACACAGGTGTTTAAACCATCTGAACTCAAGCCAGATATGTCAATTTCAGAACAAGCCATCCGCCATTTGATGCGTCGTCGCAAATTGTCGAGTACTGTAGTTGCTCTCCCCATACAAGCTAATTCAGTCGCTGAAGGTGTGATTAACCTAGTGGAAACCGAAGGTTACGACGTTGTAGTTTTGGGAGCTTCCCGCGAGGGATTGCTACAGCAAGCGATTCAAGGTAATATTCCCGAAGCGATCGCCTCTGGTGTTGAAAGTACAGTCATTTTGGTTAGAGGTGCGATGCAAAAGTAAAAAACATAGATTTTAGTGAGTTTTTAATGATAAAATACACCAATAATCAGAGTAACAATTATTGGTATTAAGATTGGAATAGCAACTATAAGTCCCCATTTACCAAACTTAATTTCCTCACCCTCAGATTTGAGAAACGCAATCCAACCTACAACTCCCATCAAAACCCAAATAAATCCAAAGGCAAGAAATATAACAAATACTGAATCGTCCATTTTTTTACCAAATTTTATTAAATTGTAACTAATTACTACTAATTAACTTTGCTAAACTTTCCCGAAACTGGCTAAAATCAAAAGCTTCAATAGTTTTTTGTTGTAAGTATTCTGGTTGGTAAATTACTGGATTAGAGCAATCACCTTGCAAGATTTGAATTAGATTATCGGCAATTTCTTCAACATTATCAGGATCGACCAAACATCCCAACTTCCCCTCAGCCAAGGGATCTATAGAACCATCTTGATTACCTGCCAAAACAGGTTTACCACAAGCTAAAGCTTCTAGAAAAACAATCCCAAATCCTTCTCCTTTACTAGGCAGAGCAAAAACATCGCAGAGATTGTAATGATCGCACAATTCTTGCTCTGGAACAAATCCGGCAATTGTTACGCAATCTTGGAGATTTAAGTTAGTAACTAAAGCTTTAATTCGAGGTATATCATCTCCTTTACCTGCAAGAATAAAGTGAACATTAGGAAGATGCGATCGCACTTTAACTAAAGCATGAAGGATTTGGTCATAACCCTTGTATTTTGCAGTGCTTCCCAGGCGCGTTACTGTTAAAATTACAGGTTGTTCGTCTGTTAAGTTATATCGCTTGAGTAAGTAGGTAGGTTTAGAATTTATTGGAAACTTACTAGCATCAAATGTATTAGGCAAAATAACTATCTTTTCTGAATCAATATTTGTATCTTGAAGCAAGCGCTGGCGAGTATAATTACTAACACTAATGATTTTATCTGCTTTTTCTAAAGCAAATTTTGTTGCCTTATTTTCGATATCCCAAACTTCTAAGCCATGAGCAACGACCCAGTAAGGAGTTCCAGTAAAAAATTTGACAATATAACAAACAATCGCATAGTTAACATGAGTAGAAATCACTATAACGGGATGTTGAATAATAGCTAAAATAATTATTTTCGTGGCAAATAAAATTGGTTGCAATAATTTTGGTAAATCTCCAAAATAATGAAATATTGTTGAACTTAAAAACTGCAATTTATCTGGCTGTTTTAAACTATACTTATCGTATTTGAGAAACACATCATAATCAGCTTCAGGATATATATCTTGTAAAGCTTTCAGCAAAAATTTTGAGTAAACTTGAATACCTCCCTTGAAATCAAATATATTCGGAAATATTAAGTAAAGACGAGGTTTAGCACTCATAGGGTTTTGGCATTTTCAATAATTTCAGGTTTTAATTGCGTGACAACATCTTTTCGAGAATTGATAGCCGCTGCGATAAAATAAAACTCAATAGTTGTAAAAGTATAGTCTTCAGTAAAAACATCTGGAATTTGAGATGCTAAAAACATAATAATCGGAACAGTAATTAAAGGATTAGTATATTTAACTTTCAATGCTATTCTCGCTAAAAAATTAGTAAATAACAATAATCCAGGAATTCCTTGCTCTGCTGACACATTTAAAAATATATTATGTGCATGATAACTTTTCTTTCCCCAAACTTTCACTCCTATCTGGTCTGGAAAAACTCCTATGCCTATACCAGTAAATGGTCTTTTAATAGTTTCATTAATAGCTGCCTGCCACATTTGAAACCTGGAAAAACCTGTTCCCATAAGAGTAGGAATTTTTTTTTGATTTGGGTTGACCGAACTTGAATTTTCTAAAAATATATTAGTTAGTGGAAATATTTTACTATCTGCCAAACCAATTCTCCGTGTAGAAACTGGTGCAGTTACAATGAACAAAAACAACAAGCTGATTAGATAAATCATTTTTCTCAAACTAATAATTTGATATATCAGCAAAAGAAACATCCCAATTATAAAAATTACCCAACCATTCCCGCTGGCAGATAATGCTAAGGGAATTAGAAAAATTAATTCGCTTATATGTAATTCAATTTTAGAAATTTTATTCTGTTTTTCTAAAATCAGGCTTAAACATAATCCAATGGCGACTATGACCCCAAACTGATTAGGGTTTTGCATAATCGAACCAATCTCAGGATAAAAGCTAGGAAACTTTAATAATTTAAAAATCCAGTTGTTGGGAAGTAAAACCTCTAAAAAACCCAAACCTGCAATGATCTGTAGTAAGTATAATATGCAACGATAATAAAATGTTAAAGATGATGCGGTTATATTCTTAAAGGTTAATATTAAAAAAGCAAAAAATAAGATGTAATAAGTTGAGTATTTTAGACTATAAGTAATAGCAATATTTGGAAAATCGCTTATTAATGAGGAAAGCCACATCCATAAATACATTAGACTTATAGATATCACAATTATTTTATGCTTCTTAATAACTTCTGGTAGAGATTTTAAAGATAAACTAATGATTCCAAAACTAAATACAGGAAGTAATAAATAATGAATACCAATATTTATTCCTGGAAATTTAATTCGCCCTAAAAGTGAAGAAAATAGTATGAGTAGAAAAAATATATTAATCATAACCTTTTATTTAAAGATATTAAAAAAAAATCAAACCTCTATAACCTACTTTTGGCGAATTGGGGATAGATTTTGATATTTTTTTCAATCTATAATCCCCAACACGTAGAAAATATTACCATAATACAGTCTTCGCCAATATCATCTTTTTAAGCTAGGATTAATTTGGTATTTTTACACAGCTAAATGTTCTTTATCAGGTAGAACCCAAAAAAGTCGCAATGTATTCTGAATGTACGCTATTAGATATTTTTAATTAATCATCTGCCAAATTTTGAGAATGTTCTCACCACTTCCACCACCGGCAATGGTTTGTCCATCTGGGCTAATGGCAACGGCATAAATATATCCAGAACCTGTCTCCAAAGTGCGAATTTCCTTTCCGGTGACTGGGTTCCAAAGTTTGATTGTCTTGTCACTACTGCCACTTACAAGGGTGATACCATTTGAACCTACGCTTCGCAAAAAGGCGACAGAATTAACCTTATCATTATGTCCTTTTAAGGTGTGGATTAACTTTCCTGTTTTCAGATTCCACAATTTAATTGTCTTGTCTTTGCTGCCACTAGCAAGGATGACGCCATCAGGAGCAAAAGCGACTGAAAGAATCGACTCTGCATTTCCCTCTAAGGTGCGGATTAACTTTCCTGTCCCTAGATTCCACAATTTAATTGTTTTATCCCAGCTACCGCTGGCAAGGGTTTTACCATCAGGACTGAAAACTACAGATGCAACACCACTGGTATGTCCCTCTAAGGTGCGGATTAACTTTCCTGTCTCCAGATTCCACAGTTTGATTTTCATATCCTTACTAGCACTGCCACTGGCAAGGGTTTTGCCATCAGGACTGAAAGCTACAGATGTAACTCCATCGCTATTTCCCTGCAAGGTGCGGATTAACTTTCCTGTTTCCACATTCCACAGTTTGATTGTCTTATCCGCACTGCCACTAGCGAGGATTTTGCTATCAGGACTGAAAGCTATAGTCCAAATCCAATTAGAATGTCCTTCTAAAGTGCGGATTTCCTGTCCACCTGTCAGATTCCATAGCTTGATTGTCTTATCATCACTGGCACTGCCAAGGGTTGTACCATCAGGACTGAAAGCTACGGAATTCACGTCACTAGAATGCCCCTTGAAGGGTTTGGGTGAATAAGAATTTTCTGAGACGTTTTTTTGGGGCTGAATAGGCTGAGAAACAGGCTGAGAAATAGGTTGAGGAGCCTCGCTGACTATCTGGGGACGAGACTGAAAATACCAAACTCCCCCTAATCCCAACACTAAAATGCTAGAACCTAACAGCAGTTGACTTTTCAGATTGTTATTTGATTTTGGTGAAACTAGCACCTTGTTTGCTGGGGGAGCTGCAAATGTTGTTGTCAGTATAGTTGGGGGCACTGATGACAATGATGGTATTTGAGGTGTCAAGTCATTGATGACTTCATCAGCCGATTGATAACGCTTTTGGATGTCTAATTGCAACAGCTTATCCAAAACTTCACCCAACTCTACAGATATAGAAATCCCGTCCCTACCTGAACTGGTTAAATGTTGCCGCCAAGATGCAACCCAACCATAACCCTGGTGTATCCACAGTTGAGATGGGCGAACCCCAGTCAGGAGATGAAAACAAGTAGCCCCCAAACTGAATAAATCACTGGCTGGGTAAGCTTTTCCCTCTTGCATCTGTTCAAGTGCAGTGTAACCGTGTGAGCCAATAACAGTGCCCATTCTAGTATGCACTGTTGCTGTCAACAGCTTGGAGGCTCCAAAATCAATGAGGATTAATCGCCCGTCACTTTGACGACGAATAATATTCTGTGGCTTGATATCTCGGTGAATCACTCCCCGCAGATGGATAAACTTCAGTACTGGCAGTAAATCTAGCAAAAGTTGGCGAATCTCCGTTTCGTTATAGTTTGCCCGCGTTTCCGATTCTTTGAGCAAGTTTTGCCCATCGATAAACTGCTGCACCAAAAAGAGATAGCTATTTTGCTCAAAATAAGCCAATAAAGTTGGAATTTGTGGATGTTCTGCCAGTTCTTGCAGTCGGCTCGCTTCTTGTTTAAATAGTTCAACGGCTTTAGTTAGCGGCCCAGTTCCCTGAAGTTTTGGCGCAAATTGCTTAACAACACAACATTCATTCAGTTTGTGTATATCTTTGGCTAGATAGGTTCTACCAAATCCACCCTCGTCTGATAAAACCTGAGTGGGACGATAGCGACCTCCTAGCAGGGGTATCAATTCCGCTCTACAACTGTGGCAATAGTTGTTTTTATCAGGATTTAAGGGTTTTTGGCAATCGGGATTCACACAACAGAGCATACTGGGAATCCATTTCAGTTGGGGTATATATTCATCTTAAGTCATGCAGTATAATCTCTGTTGTTAGTAAATATCACTGAGACAGCATACAAATCTTCAATTTCCTTACCTCATCAGGTATTGAACAATTTAGATAAATTGAAAAAATTGTGTTTGAGCGATGCCTTTTGATGAATTGATGGGCGTCAGGTCTGCTTGTGTATTACATCTGTATGAGCAATTTAGTCAGGTTTACAAAAATATCTAGGCAAAATTCCGAAAAGCAGCAATTTAAGTTTGTAGCTCAGTATATACCTACGAAATTGAGATTTCCTCTAGTAGTCTAAATTGAAAATACAATTTTTCCGATTTGATTGTGGCAAACATTTGGGTATGTAAGATATACGAATTCATTTGATTACAGGCGATGCCTTTAGCAAGCCGCTAAAGTATATACGCTAAATTTCCCTTTACATTTACATAACTGCTGTGGCTAAAACAGCAACTAGTATTAATTTTGTCTTTCAGAAAAAGACAAAATTATCAGCAAAATTAGGAGCGTAATTATGCTATTAGGCAATAAAAACTATCGTCGCAAATTAAGTCATGTTTTAATTAGCTGCGTGAGTAGTAGTTTGTTAATCACAAGTAATGTGCTGCCTATAAGTGCTTTGGTGAAATCTCACAGTTCTCAAGATTTCATAATTGCTAAATCACCAGATGAGAGACAACCAGAAGCAGTAAAAAAAGGAATTGAGCAAATTCCTGCTTCTCAGGCATCAACATCTCCAAGACGGAAAATATCTATTGAGTCACCAGTACAAAAGGCTCCTCGTGTATCTTCTCATAGAGAAAATTCTCAGCGAACTTCCAGGGTTTCAGATAATAGCTCTACTCCTAGAGCATCTAGACGTAGGACTTCTAACTCAAATTCTAATCGTTCCAATAGTGGTAGCTCTGCATCTAGATCGTCTAGAGCTAGAATTGCTAACTCAAACGCCAATCGTTCTAATGGTGGCTCTGGGAGAGTTCGTAAGCCAAGTTATAATGTCGCTACAGGGAACCAAAATCTCGATAATTCAGCGATTTCTTCACCTGCAACACCAACTTACAAAGAGATTAACTTTGTAGATGTTGCATTAGGTATTCTGAGTAAAGGTGACTTTCAATCTGAAGGTAGATATTTTCATTTCTATGAGTTTGAGGGCAGAGAAAATCAATTAGTTCAAATTAGATTGATTGGCAGTAATGATACACGTAGATCCAATAACTTGAGTTTAAAACCGTTGTTGTTTCTGCACGATCCTGATAATAATATCATTGTTAAAAAAGGCGCTTTGGATAAAAGCAGTGGTGGTGATGATGCATTTATTTTCGCGCGACTGCCTAAGAATGGTATTTATAAGATTGCTGTTACTAGTCAAGATCCTGGAGATACAGGCCGCTATAGTTTGGCTCTTAGGAATGATAGAGCTAGCTATACTTTAGATGAATCAGGCCAACTAACTGCCAAAAGCTCAACCTTGAAACAAAATGGAGGCGCTTACAATGTTTCTAATTTTCAAGGTAGAAAAAATCAACTGATCAGTATTCGTGTTGATAGTGTTGATGAAGAGTTTTCTCCTTATGTAGCTTTGCTAAATTCTAAAGGACAGACGATCGCGATTGATAAAGACAAAGACAAAAGTGGTGTCTACAGTGCTTTAATTGACCGAGCTAGGTTGCCTGAAGATGATACATACTATATAGTTATTACTTCCAAAAATCCACAGGAGCGCGGTAAATATAGATTAACTATTTTCTGAAGTAATTACCAATTCTGGTATCGAGACTATTGCTATGAGTAGGATATAGTTCGGAATGTTTTTTTATTTACCGTAATAGTCTTGATACCATTGCACAAAGTTAAGTTAAGAGATTGTTTGAAAAGTATTTCACTGTGATTTTAGACACTTTCATATCCCTCCTTCCTTTTTAAAGGGGATTGGGGGGATAGATAACGTTTTGCTACTAACGAAAGGACTTTTAAAACATTCTCTTAAGATGTTTACAGTTTTTTCAACTCCCCCAGAATCAAAGTTAATTTTGTTAGGCTGCTCTTTGAGATAATTAATAATATTAATAGCTAGGTAATCAGGTTGCAAATAATTATGATTGATAAATTTGACTATTCCTAAGTCGCTTAACTTTTCGGCTCTAATTATTTGTTCTTGCTCCTGATTACCTGTAAAGGGAAGAATCATAGCTCGTACACCTGTGGTTAAAATATTCATTATGGTATTATAGCCAGACATATTTATTGAAAGGTCTGCTTTTTTCATGTAATTTAGCAAGTAAGGAGTATAGCGTCGAATATAGATGTTTTTACTAAATTTTGCCATTTCTTGCAGGTTTTTAAATTTTGAATTGGGGATGAATGGCCCAGTAAAAACCTGAATATGATGTGGCAATAATTTCTCTAAAAAAGGGGCTGTGTTAACTACACATTCAAGCAACTCATGACCAAATCTACCACCTCCTACACTGGCTAAAATCAGGGGTTTGTCTGATTTAATAATTTCTCGATCTTCATCAGTTAAAATAAGATTTTTTGGTGGGTCTTGCACGACATATCCGGTGTAATATACTTGGCACTTTAGGTCATTGACTCTAGAAAAGGTTGCTTCTAGTGAGACTAATTCTGGGTCGCTGTGAACCAACAGAATATCAAAATATTTATTGATTAAGTTACATACTTTCTCCTCGTGTTTTACTTGTTTTTCCGGTTTAATAACTACAATATCTCGCAAACTAGAAACTATTTTAGTTGAGCCTTTATTTGATTTGGCTAATTCTAATAATGGAATTAATTCAAAAGAAAAGCGTCTTCTCCCAAAAGGAAATAACTCAACGATTAAAATATCAGGCTGGAATTGCTTAAAGATTTCCAGAAGTCGATTTTTTCTAATGTCTTTGGCTTCGCTAAGGCTAAAGGCATCATCTAGTACTTGTAGTTCAGCAGATTCTAGGTCAGTTTTAATTACAGGTAGATTGATAACTTCTACACCAGCAGGAATTTCAAATCCTTGAATTATTTCACCACCATTAATAAAACAAACTTGGAAGTCTTTGGTTAAACCTCGCACAATTTCGCGGCTGCGAACCAGATGCCCCATACCTAAAATATGTTGGCAGTAAAACATAATACGTTTCATAAAAATTTTACCTCTGTCAATTTGGATGGTTGGAAGAAGGCGAACGAAAGATACAATAAATACTTTTATTACTTTTTACTTTAACAATTTTGGCAATCATCGTTAATTTCAGTAATTGTACATATGGGTTATCGAAAAATGTAATATCAATTTAAAAAAGAATGCGACAGATACATACGGACATCCCTTTGTTATGTCTAGCTTTTCTAATTTTGAATTTTGAATTTTTAATTGGTATAATCACGCTCTTTTTTTGCTAGTAAGGTAGAGATGTATTGGTTAATTTTGGGCAAACCATTGAGATTAATTTTCGGTTGGGAAATCTGCGGAGTTTAGAGTTGTTGTAACAGCGATCGCAGTAATATATCTAAAGTCAGATCGTTTTGAATCGCTGCTAAAACCCCCAAATTTGCCAAATTTTCTGCACGAATGCACTGTTCTCGTGATGGCTTAATTCTGGGTACTACTACTGCTGGCTTACCCACTGAGAGAATCTCGCAAGTTGTTTTGTAGCCACCCATTGCGACTACGGCATCTGCGGCGATGTAACTCATTAAATCCGGTAAATTTGTCTATCTGCACTTAGGGATATACAGCAGCTTTCAGTTTCAGTGCAGCTTGTTGTTCTAAGGGCATTTCTGGGCCACATATAATATAAGCTTCGTAATTTATGGGACGCTGGTAACAATACCAAACTCGATAAATATGTGTCAATTAACCTGTAACTATCTTCACTAGCACTCGGTCTAGTAAGTTAAAGCGGACTTTTC
The DNA here is from genome assembly GCF_034530995.1 of Nostoc sp. DedQUE04. Lineage (NCBI taxonomy): Bacteria > Bacillati > Cyanobacteriota > Cyanophyceae > Nostocales > Nostocaceae > Nostoc > Nostoc sp. DedQUE04. The sequence continues at coordinate 72,042 of NZ_JAVRCA010000041.1, forward strand.
CAAACTCCCAAAAGTTTTTGAGAGATTAATCATCAATTAAACCTCATCCACCTTGAGAACTGGAGTTTTTCAAGAAGATATATTAGTTT
>NZ_JAVRCA010000042.1:0-71020 GCF_034530995.1 Nostoc sp. DedQUE04
GCCAGTACAGACATCGTGGCGATGATGATGACGATGACCGCCAGTACAGACATCGCGGCGATGATGATGACGATGACGGCCAGTACAGACATCGCGGCGATGATGATGACGATGACCGCCAGTACAGATATCGCGGCGACGATGATAACGATGACGAAGAGCGAGATTAATTTTGCAAGTTGGAGTTAAAAACAGGTTGTGTATACACAAACTAGGTAGACTGGAAATCGTAAAGATTAGACCAGTCTATGCACAATTCCACATCACTGCCAAAGATTATCCGCGCCCATGTATTCATTTCTGGCCGAGTCCACGGAGTAGGCTATCGCTATTCCACTGTCGATACAGCTAGGCAGTTGGGATTAACCGGTTGGGTGCGGAATCTCCCCGATAATCGAGTAGAGGCAGTCTTTGAAGGGGCGCGAGAGGTCGTAGATGATATGGTTCGCTGGTGTCATTCTGGGCCACCTGCTGCTGTAGTTAAAGATATTGTGGTTGAGTATGAAGAACCGGAAGGGTTGCGGGGATTTGAAGTGAAGCGGGTTGAGTAAATAGTTAGTCATAGACCGCTAGTTTACTGCCTGTGAAAAATTTTGATTACAATGCAGATGTCCACTAGGCGGCGTGCTGTCTATCCACGTAAATCCAGAAGATACTCAATGAGTAATCAATTAAAAGACTACAATCCCAGCGGCGTGGGTGAAATAAATGGCAACCTCTTAGGTTTGCCCTGCGATTATGAGTCTGCAAACTTGATTGTTTTTGGTGTGCCGTGGGAAGTCACTGTTTCTTATGGTGCTGGCACTGCTAATGGCCCACAGCGAATTCTAGATGCTTCGACTCAATTAGATTTGTTCGATTTCGATCACCCTGATGGTTGGAAGCAGGGAATTTTTATGGAAGAAATTCCCCAAGATATTTTAGAGAAAAACACATACTACCGCGCTTTAGCAGCAAAAATTATTGAGCGATTAGCCGAAGGTAAACAACTTTCAGATACACCAGATTTAACATCTGTCCTCACAGAAATTAATCAGGCTAGTCAACGGGTTAATCAATGGCTGTTTGAAAATTGTCAGGCAGCAATTGATAATGGAAAGCGAGTTGCAGTCATAGGTGGAGATCACAGTTCGCCTTTAGGTTATTTTCAAGCATTAGCAGCTAAATATCCAAACTATGGCATTTTGCACATTGATGCCCACGCAGATTTACGCGATGCTTATGAGGGATTTGAGTTTTCCCATGCGTCGATTATGTTTAATGCGATGAAAATACCGCAAATTACTAAGTTAGTGCAGGTAGGTTTGCGTGATATTAGTCATGATGAAGTACAAATGATTGACGAATCTGATAGTCGCATTATTGCTTATTACGATCCCGCTATTAAGCAAAAGCTTTACTCTGGCACAACTTGGATTGATTTATGCCGAGAAATTATTAGTCATTTACCTGAGTATGTTTATATTAGCTTTGATGTAGATGGCTTAGATCCAAAACTATGTCCGAGTACGGGTACTCCTGTTCCAGGTGGGTTGGAATTAGAGCAAACTTTTTGTCTGTTCCGAGAATTGGTCAATAGTGGAAGAAAAATTATTGGCTTTGATATCTGCGAAGTTGGTGATGCGGAGTGGGATGGTAATGTGGGAGCGCGGGTAGTTTACAAGCTGGCAAATTTGATGGATTTATCAAACAGAATTCAGGAGTCAGGAGTCAGAATGGGCTAAACCTTAGCTATCCGCTAACACAATTAATTCTGTACGACACTTCTCTACGTTCGCGTAGCATCTGTCTGCGATACGCTACGCGATCGCCAACGGCATGGCTTCTCTACGAGAGTCCGCGATAGCGCAGCAGTAGCCAGTATTAAAGCGTCGCGTGTGAACAAGAAGTTTTAAAACCCCCACTAAATTAACGTGAGTTCGACAAGCCCTTTTTTGACCTCTCCCCCAACCCCTCTTGGACACCCAGAGGGGAGCCAAAACTCTCCAAGAAATAAATTATCCAATCTTGTGGGGTGGGCATCTTGCCCGCCTTTGACTATGGGCGGGCAAGATGCCCACCCCACAATAAATAGTTGTATATTTTTTTATTTGGAAGTCCCTAATACCAATTCTATTAACGATCGCAACACATCCTTGAGTAAAGACGTGATGAATCGCGCCTGTACAAATGCTCTATTTGTCGCATTTTTTTTGATTGGTATAACGTCTCTGAAAAAGAAGATTTAGTGCTTTTCAATCAGTGGCGGGTCTGTAGCAAGATCCCACAGGGTATTCCCTACTGATTGTTCTGACTTGTGAATTATTCTTCAACCAGAATTTATATAAGGAACAAACAATCAGTACATTAGCGTCTGTCTCTATATCTCTCTGAAAACACAAATACTAAACTAATTCCAAGTGCTGAAGTTCTGGAATTATATACTTTATTGTCTACTTAGTGGCTGGATACTATTTTTAGTTATATTTTACTAGGAAAATCATGCTGAAAAACTACTTTAACACCAATCAAGGGCGAATTTTCACTGCTTTGATTTTGACTGGATTTTTGTCTGTTGCTAGCGGTTTAACACTTGTAAAAGGTGCTACGGGGGCTTCTCTTAATTTATCGCTAGAAACAAGCAATGAAGTTCTCAAAGACAATATTAAACCAAACCGTTTGCCACGTCCAGTAGCTAATGCGGTACTGCGCGATTTAGCCCGCAGGCAGGGAATTTTTACTAGACAACTGCAAATTATTGACTACAATCAACAGACTTGGCGCAATGGTTGCTTGGAACTGCCTCAAGCTGATGAATTCTGTACCCAAGCCTTAGTTCCTGGTTGGCGGGTTGTGGTATCTAATGGCAAACAAAACTGGGTTTATCATACCAATAATAATGGGCGATCGCTACGTTTAGCTTCGGCAAATACTCCCTCAGAAAATCTGCCAAATAAATTACCCACATCTGTAAAAAATGTGGTTTTACAAGCCGTATCCAAACGTTTGCAACAGCCAATTTCTCAGTTAACCATTATTGAGGCTCAACAGCAAACTTGGAGAGATAGCTGTTTAGAATTAGCTAATCCTGATGAATTCTGTACCCAAGCTTTGGTATCAGGCTGGCGGGTGGTTGTCGGCGGAGTCGGTCAAACCTTGGTTTATCATACTAATCAAACAGGTTCCGCACTCAGGCTGAATCAAAAGGCTAACGAAACTACACTGGGGCCTGTGCAAATTCCAGCTAGTGAGTTACCACCACCGTTAGATCGAGATATAGTATTTCGCCAAATCTCCAGTGGGGGTTTTGCTGGCAGAACCTATGAGACTGTTTTACTCAAAGATGGGCGACTGATTCGCGTGCGGATTGGTGATGCTAATGATTCTGAACGTAGTGTTCGCCGCGTTTCTGTGCAACAGGTACAACAATTTGTGCGATCGCTAGAACGTTCTCAGTTTAGTAAATTTCGGAATTTGAGTTACCCAGCCCCCAGTGGTGCTGCTGATTACATCACCTACACCCTCACCAGCCAAGAAGGTACGGTTCAGTACAACGATATTTCTCAAAATAACCTGCCAAAGAATTTACAGACAGCAGTCAAAGCCTGGAATCAAATTGTCGCCAGCGCACAATCATAAACTTCATTGATGGAATTGAAGAATAAGAGAGTGGCGGGAACCTAGCTACAGAGTCGCCACTCTCTTATAAAGTGATGGGTTTAAAATTTCATAGATACTGGCGATCGCGCTATCTTGAAAAATCAATTTTCAAGATAGCGAAACTAATGAAAGGTGTTTACGGCAATATTTGGTTGAAATACTTATTTAATTCGCCGTTTTGTAAAATACCACATAGGATTAAAATTAAACATGAAGTCTACTGTTAACAAGCAGCTACTCGAACAGCAATATTATATTAAATTGTCAATCCCCCAAAAGAAGTAACTTAAAAATATTAATCAAGCTTATTTAGTTTAAATTGGGTAAGCAAGTTTTTAGTAAGGACTAAAGTGCTTATTATAAAATCTCTTGCACTAGCTTAGACATTCGACTAGTACAGCACGACGGAAATCTAGCTACTATCTCAATTAACTAGATAAGTTGCTCTGAACAACTTATTAAAGGTAGGCAAATTTCCGCCACAGCGAACTAGTATTTTTTGCTCAAATATACTCGATTAAGGTGAAAAAATAGCACGCTTAATCAAGTAATATAAACTTAGTAAAAAAATATTTTGGAAAAACAGGCTTGTATATTAATCAAACATTAATTACATGGAACAAGTCATTACTTCAATGCCAGATGCTTTGTTAGTAACCAGTAATTCAGGAAAAATAAAAAAAGTAAATCATGCTGCTCAACAATTATTTGGTTTTCAGGAAGAAGAATTAATAAATCAACCAATATCATTAATTATTGATGAGGATCAATTTTTAATTAAAGCTATTTGTCAACATTTTTATTTAAAGCATAATGCCCAAAATATAGAAGTGGTTTGTCGAACCAAAACTAGAGAGAAACTATTGATTGCTTTTTCTTGCTCAGTGATTCCCAAAAAAACAGAAGGGCTAGAAGATATTGTCTATATTGGTCGGGATATTACTGCTTGGCAACGCCGAGAACAGCGTACAAGTGCCCAGTATTCTATTACTCGCATATTATCAGAATCACAAAGCATAAAACAGGGAATTCCCCAAATTTTGCAGTCGATTTGTCAAAACTTGGGATGGGATTTAGGCGAACTTTGGACACCAAGCCAATATATTGGCACTTCCCTACAAGGAGATAGTCTTAATGCAGTACTAAGGTGTGTAGAAATTTGGTCAAGTCGATTAGTTTCTGTCCGAGAGTTTAAAGCAATCACTTGGCAAACTACTTATATACCTGGTGTTGGCTTACCTGGTCGAATTTGGATCAGACGTTTACCTTTGTGGATTAAAGATATCACAGTAGATGGAGATCAAAGGCGATCGCTACCGGCTGCGGAGGCTGGATTGCACGCAGCTTTTGGCTTCCCCATTTTAGACGATAGTGAAATCTTAGGAGTGATGGTTTTCTTTAGTCGGGAGTTACTACCAAAAGATAAAGACCTATTGCAAATGATGGGTTCTATTGGTAGCCAAATTGCCCAATTTATCAAACGCAAACAAGCAGAAAATGCTCTTGTAGAAAGTGAAGAGCGATATCGAGATTTATTTGAAAATGCTAATGACTTGATTCAATGTGTCAATCCATTTGGTCGGTTTTTATATGTCAATCGTGCATGGCGAGAAACTTTGGGATATAGTGAAGCTGAAATTGCGAATATGAGTATTTTCGATATTATACATCCAGAGTTTAAACAAAGCTGTTTGCAAAGATTTTATCGCGTACTATCAGGAGAAAACCTTGGGCAAGTAACAGCTATATTCGTTACTAAAGACGGCCAAACAATCTTTTTAGAAGGTAATATTAATTGTAAATTTGTTGAAGGTCATCCAGTTGCGATTCGCGGCATTTTTCGCAATATAAGCCAGCGAGTAGCAGCAGAAGAAGCACTTCGTTATCAGCAGAAAGAAACCGAACGTTTATTGCTGAATATTTTGCCAGTCGCAATTTCTAGAGAAGTGAAAGAACAACCAGCTAAAATTGCCGAAGATTTTGCTGATGTCACAGTTTTATTTGCAGATATCATTGGCTTCACCGAAATTGCTACTTTTATGAGTGCAATTCAACTGCTGAACCTACTCAACCCAATTTTCTCAGTTTTCGATCGCCTCACCGAACGATATAGTTTAGAGAGAATCAGAACCATTAACGATGCTTATGTGGTGGTTGGTGGCTTACCTACACGCCGCCAAGATCGTGCTGAAGCGATCGCTTTGATGGCACTGGATATGCAAACTGCGATCGCTCTATTTAATACTGAGAATAACCAAAATTTCAGCATCCGTATCGGCATCGATAGCGGTTCGGTAGTCGGGGAAGTCATCGATCTGAATAAGTTTACTTATGAATATAAAGACACGGTAAACATCGCTCGCTCTATGGAATCGCAAGGTGTTGCTGGTAAAATCCAAGTTACAGAAAATACTTATAAGTGCTTGTGTGATGAATTTGTATTTGAAAAACGAGGCGAAATTGAAGTTAAAGGTAAAGGGAAGATGACAACTTATTTGTTGATTGGACGGAAGGGATGAGGGCATTGGGCATTGGGCATTGGGCATTGGGCATTGGGTATTGGGCATGGGGCATGGGGCATGGGGAAGAGACAAGGTAGACAAGAAAAAAGGAAAAGACTTGTTCAATAATTCCCCCTTGTCCCCTTGTCCCCTTGTCCCCTTGTCCCCTTGTCCTCTTGTCCCCTTGTCTCCCCTGCTCCCTGCCTATTCCCTTAATGAGTATTCGGAATCAGCCGTCCACAGGGATAAGTTGCTGTTGGCTGTGAAGCACTTTCAGCAACTGCTGCTGGAATCCGATCTGATGGTTGGGTTTTGGCTGCTAGATAATCTTTTTGCAGTTTATCTAAAATGGCTTCTCGCCTGTCGTATATACGCTTCAGGGGACGAGGCTGGCATTTGTTTAACACATACGCACTCACCAGTGGTAGAGCGATCGTGCTATCGGTATAACAAACGATTGTGTTAGGTAACTCATCCGGGTCAATTTTACCCCAGCTGACAGCTTCCGATGGGGTCGCCCCAGATAAACCGCCTGTATCTGGACGTGCATCGGTAAACTGCACAAAATAATCGTGTCCTCGTTCTTCCAACCCCAAAACTTCGTGAAGTTGCGGTTGAGTTTGTAGCAAAAAGTTTTTAGGACTACCGCCACCAAGAATTACAGCCGCACTTTTACCTCCTGATTCACGGGCATTATATGCGATCGCTGCTGTCTCATTCACGTCAATTGATGGATCGATTACCAACTGCGAACCTTCCAATGCTAAAGCCGCCACGTTCATCCCAATTGAGCTATCTCCAGGAGAAGACGTATAAATCGGTACACCGTATTCATAAGCTGTAGCTAGCAAGCAGGAATGCTGCACACCCAATTGCTTTTCTACTTCTCGGACATATTTACCTAGTAAATGGTGAAACTCAGCCGTTCCCATCCGCTTTTGAAACGCTTCTCCTTGGAGAATCTTGCGGATGAACGCATCAGTTTCTAGCAGCACATCGTAACCAAAAATAATGTCATAAATGCGGATCGTGCCTTCTTGACGAAGTTTCACATCATCCAAAAACGGATTACCAGCAAAGAGTTCAAAACCCAATCCGTAGTGCATATCGTGGTAAAGATTTGCACCAGTGCTAATCATCCAGTCAATAAAGCCGTTGCGAATTAAAGGTGCAAGCGCTGAAACCCCAAATCCTGCTGGCGTCATCGCACCGGAAAGGCTAACTCCCACCGTGACACCTTCCGTTAGGACATCGCGACTCAGTAGTTGGCAGATTTCCCGCAACCGCGCTGAGTTGTAAGCGGTGAAGTATCGATCGATCAAATCCACTACACTGATATCATTTGATATCGGTGTAGGTGCAATTTTTTGACCCAGCTGTTTAGACATTTTGGCACTCCCGAACAGTAAACACGCCGAATCTAATAGTATCTAGCTTTCACCCAAAGTGACAGCAATACTTTTTTACCACTAGCTTGAAAAAATAAGTGAGCAGTAGGAGAAGAAAACTTTTTCAACCCTTTTGGGATTTTCTTATGATTAGCTGTCTTGAAACCTTATAAGTATTTCACAGGCATATTAGTCACATTGCTGCAAAATCGCACCATAGCTTTACTAGCACTGGGTTGTAATCCAGTGTGTGCGATCGCTTTTTCGGTTTTGGAATAGTGATGCCTTAATGGACATTAGTTGCAAAAATTAACAATTAGTATTTTTTCTTTAATAACTATCTTAAATCTTTTAACTATCTGCTTAACTGTCTTAACTGTCTTTTAATTCTTCAATTTTTGATTTAACTATTTGTTTAACGGTCTTAACTGTCTTAAGTGTCTTCTAATTATTCAATTTTTAATTTAACTATTTGCTTACAGCTTCAATGTACGGCTTGCTTTTTATTTACAACTATGAAAAGTTATGAGAACACCACAATCTAGTAATTAAAATTTATTTGCCAACAACTCCAAATATTAGTCCTATAGTTCGTTACTTAGATTATGAGCATCTTAATAATATTATCGCCTTGAAACGAGCCACCACAAGCAAACCAAATGTGGGGATCTAGCTGGATGGTGATGATACTTGCGAACTGCAACAATGCTCAGATCGTCCACGAAATAAAGATAGCAAGAAGACTCCAGAGGAGGTTTAGCGCAGATCATGCAACCCTTTGAACTGCCAGAATTTTACACGCCTTGGCCCGCACGGCTGAACCCAAACCTGGAAGCGGCACGAGTCCATTCCAAAGCGTGGGCCTACGAGATGGGGATACTTGGCTCAGAAGAAGAAGCACAAAGCTCGGTTATTTGGGATGAACATACATTCGATGCCCACGACTACGCCTTGCTTTGCTCTTATACCCATCCAGATGCGCCGGGAGCGGAGCTTGACTTAGTAACCGACTGGTATGTTTGGGTATTCTTCTTCGACGATCACTTCCTAGAAATCTATAAGCGCACCCAAGACATGGCTGGGGCAAAGCAGTATCTTGACCGACTGCCAGCGTTTATGCCAGTGCATCCCACTGATACCCCTTCCGTTCCGACCAACCCAGTAGAGCGCGGCTTGGCTGATTTGTGGTCTCGCACCGCCTTTACTAAATCTGTGGACTGGCGACTTCGATTCTTTGAGAGTACCAAGAACCTCCTAGAAGAGTCTTTGTGGGAACTCGCCAATATCAACCAAGATCGAGTCGCCAACCCTATCGAATACGTCGAAATGCGCCGCAAAGTTGGTGGCGCTCCGTGGTCAGCGGATCTCGTCGAACACGCCGTGTTTATAGAGATTCCGGCCGAAATCGCCTCGACTCGGCCAATGCGTATCCTCAAAGATACGTTTGCCGATGGAGTGCATCTTCGCAACGACTTATTTTCCTACCAAAGAGAAGTGGAGGATGAAGGTGAGAACGCTAACTGCGTGCTGGTCTTGGAGCGCTTTTTAAATGTCAGTACTCAGGAGGCAGCTAACCTCACTAACAAACTGTTGACCTCGCGGTTATACCAGTTTGATAACACTGCTGTCACCGAGTTGCCCCCCCTGTTTGAGGAGTACGGACTAGATCCAGTGGCTCGTGTGAACGTTCTCCTTTACATCAAAGGACTCCAGGACTGGCAATCGGGCGGTCACGAGTGGCACATGCGATCGAGCCGTTACATGAATAAGGGAGGAGACAATTCTCCAACATCTACGATTCTGGGAGGCCCCACAGGTCTAGGCACATCGGCTGCGCGTATTCAATCGCTATACGCCGCCTTGGGTTTGGGAAGGTTCAAGAGCTTTACTCACATTCCATACCAGGCTGTGGGACCGGTGACACTGCCGAAGTTTTACATGCCCTTCACTACAAGCTTGAATCCCCATCTGAATGCTGCGCGGAAGCATTCCAAGGAATGGGCGCGCCAGATGGGGATGCTGGAATCACTACCTGGGATTCCTGATGCCGTCATCTGGGATGACCACAAGTTTGATGTTGCCGACGTAGCCCTTTGCGGTGCGTTGATCCATCCGAATGGATCTGGTCCTGAGCTGAATCTGAGCGCGTGCTGGCTTGTTTGGGGAACCTATGCCGACGATTACTTCCCGGCACTCTACGGAAACAACCGCAACATGGCTGGTGCGAAAGTGTTCAATGCCCGACTGTCAGCGTTTATGCCTCTGGATGACTCCACTCCAACCGAGATTCCGACCAATCCGGTCGAAGCCGGCTTGGCAGATATTTGGTCTCGCACCGCTGGCCCCATGTCCGTAAACGCGCGGACTCAGTTTCGCCGCGCAATCCAGGATATGACTGACAGCTGGGTGTGGGAACTCGCCAACCAGATCCAAAATCGGATTCCCGACCCGATAGATTATATTGAGATGCGTCGTAAGACCTTTGGCTCGGATCTGACCATGAGTCTGTCCCGACTAGCTCAGGGCAACGAGATCCCGCAGGAGATTTACCGCACCCGAACAATGCGATCGCTCGATAATTCCGCCGCCGACTTCGCCTGTTTTACCAACGATATCTTCTCCTATCAAAAAGAAATCGAATTCGAGGGTGAAATCCATAACTGTGTGCTGGTCGTTCAGAATTTCCTCAACTGCGGTAAACCACAGGCCGTTGAAGTTGTCAACAACCTGATGACTTCTAGGGCGCTACAGTTTCAACACATCGTCGCCACCGAACTGCCAGTTCTTTTCGATGATTTCGACCTGGATGCAAGTACCCGCAAAAAACTGCTCGGATACGTCAAGAAACTAGAGCAGTGGATGTGCGGCGTACTCAAATGGCATATAACGGTAGACCGCTATAAAGAATTTGAATTGCGTAGTACGTTAGCAGGGCGGCTACTTAGCGGGCCCAGAGGGCTGGGTACTTCAGCTAGGCGTATTGGCTCGTCGATCGGTCAGGGGAGTCTCAAGTCATTACTCGGTCAATGAAGTTAGGTTTTCTTGTCGGTGAGTTAATTCAAGGTCAGTATGCGATCGCGTGAGATCAATTTTTTTAGTAACTAAAAAGTGGAGGATTAAGTTGTGACGTATTCTAACGACCCCAATTTGAATGTAGAAGATCAGCAGCCCCATTTAACTTTAAGTACAGCAGCGGCGCGGAATTTGGCGACAACAGCCAAATCTGCACCGCAAACCCAGGAAATTACATCGCGGTGGTTATTGAAGTTATTGCCGTGGGTGCAGACAAAAGGTGGGGCCTATCGGGTTAACCGTCGGCTGAGTTATTCCGTGGGTGATGGACGGGTGACTTTCACCAACACTGGAGCTGCGGTGCAGGTGATTCCCCTGGAACTTACTGAGTTGCCGTTGCTGCGAGGGTTTAACAACCTTGATGTATTGATCGGGTTAGCAAACCAGTTTGTTCAGCAGGAGTACGCTCCAGATGATGTAATCGTTGAACTGGGCCAGCCTGCCGATCGTGTCATTCTAATTGCTCGTGGTAAAGTCAACAAGATTGGTGTTGGCAAGTATGGCGAGCAGATCGTGTTCGATGTGTTAGCTGACGGCGACCATTTCGGCGATGAAACTGTGGTGCAGTCGGAGGATACTTGGCAGTACACCCTCAAGGCGATTACCAGAACCATAGTTTTATCGCTGCCTCAAGCGGTGTTTGAGAGGGCGATCGCTCAGTCTGAGGCGTTGCGAACTCATGTTGAACAGTTCCGCGTTCGCCTGAGCCAGCCACAGACTCCCCAAGGTGAAGCCGCCATTGAACTGGCAGCCGATCATCCCCAAGAAGCTGAGTTGCCGGGAACCTTCGCCGATTACGAACTCAAACCTAGAGAATATGAGTTGAGCATTGCTCAAACGGTCTTGCGAGTAAGTACGCGGGTAGCCGATCTGTACAACGAACCGTACAACCAGACAGAAGAACAACTGCGGCTGACTATTGAGGCATTGCGGGAACGTCAAGAACACGAGCTGCTCAACAACCGCGAATTCGGGTTGCTGCACAACGCCGACCTCAAACAGCGTATCTACAGCAGTAGCGGCGCACCTACTCCCGATGACCTTGACGAGCTGTTAGCGACAGTATGGAAGGAGCCGGGATTCTTCCTAGCTCACCCCCGCACGATCGCTGCCTTCGGTCGTGAGGCCAACCGCCTGGGTCTCTATCCACAAAGCGTAGATGTGAATGGCGTTCAGGTCACATCTTGGCGCGGCGTACCCATCTTTCCTTCCAGCAAGATCCCCATCACCAATAACCGCACCAGTTCTATCCTTTTACTCCGCACTGGTGTAGAAAAACAAGGGGTAATCGGCTTACATCAAACTGGTATCCCCGATGAATACCAACCCAGCTTGTCTGTTCGATTTATGGGCATCAGCGAAAAGGCAATCATCTCCTACCTCGTCACCGCCTACTACTCCGCAGCCGTCCTCACTCCTGACGCACTTGGCATCCTCGAAGATGTTGAAATTGGGCGCTAAATACCAGCAGTGGTGAGTGTTGAGTGGTGAGTGCTGAGTGGTGAGTGCTGAGTGAGTAAAATTAGGGCTGACTAGACCTCTTGCATAAATCAAAAATAAGAAAGAACCCCACCCCGCCAAAGCTACGCTTTGTCTCCCCTCCCCGCTTGCGGGGAGGGGTTGGGGGTGGGGTGTTAGGGACTTTTGCAAGAGGTCTACTGTTGATACTCCGCAAGAAAGTAGGCGGTCTTTTAACTCAGCACTTGGAACTCAGCACTGAATGGCACTTTTATTAATAACTAAGAGGATGGGGTGATGACGGATTTTATTGAATCAAATTTAAATGTTGAGAGTGGACAACCTCAACTGAGTTTGAGTAAAGATGCTGCGCGTAATTTGTCCACGACCACCAAATCTGCACCACAGACGCAGGAAATTACCTCACGATGGTTGTTGAAGATGTTGCCGTGGGTGCAAACGAAGGGTGGGACTTATCGAGTTAACCGTCGGTTGACCTATACGGTGGGTGATGGACGGTTAAGTTTCTCTAACACCGGAGCCGAAGTGCAGGTGATTCCCCAGGAACTTGGTGAGTTGCCCTTGCTGCGAGGATTTGACGACACCGAGGTGCTGAGGGCGTTGGCAAGTCGGTTTGTTCAGCAGGAGTTCGCGCCTGGTGATATCATTGTCCAGTCAGGTCAGCCAGCCAATCAGCTTTTTTTGATCGCACATGGCAAGGTAAACAAGATTGGTATTGGCAAGTATGACGAGCAGCCTCTATTGGATATGCTAGCTGACGGTGATTATTTTGGCGATCTGTTGGAGTCAGAAAGCAATTGGAAGTTTACGGTCAAAGCTGTGACCCGATGCACCGTATTGGCGCTACCACAACAGGCATTTCGAGAACAGCTCAACCAGTCGCAGGCGTTGCAGGCTCAGGTTGAGCAGTTTCGGACTCGCGCAGAACTTCCACAAAACAAGTATGGGGAAGCTGCGATCGCGTTGTCAACTGGTCATAGTCAAGAGACGACGTTACCAGGAACATTTGTTGACTACGAACTCTCACCCCGCGAATATCAGTTAAGCATTGCTCAGACTGTGTTGCGAGTAAGTACTCGCGTTGCGGATCTGTACAATCAACCATACAACCAAACGGAAGAACAATTGCGGCTGACGATTGAGGCATTGCGGGAACGTCAAGAATACGAGTTGATCAACAACCGCGAATTTGGATTGTTGCACAACGCCGACCTCAAACAGCGCATCTACACCCGCAGCGGCCCCCCCACTCCCGATGACCTGGATGAACTGGTCACTCGTCGGCGGAAGCCGAGGTTCTTCTTGGCTCATCCCCGCACTATTGCAGCCTTCGGTCGCCAGTGCAACCGTCGAGGCATCTATCCAGACACCATAGACATGGATGGGAGCAAAATAATCACGTGGCGCAATGTACCGATTCTGCCCTGTAACAAGATCCCGATTACTAAGAATCAAACCAGTTCTATCCTTATACTCCGCACTGGTGAGAAAGATCAGGGCGTGATTGGCTTACATCAAACTGGTATCCCGGATGAATACCAACCTAGTTTGTCCGTCCGATTCATGGGCATCAGCGAAAAGGCCATTATCTCCTACCTTGTTACAGCCTACTACTCCGCAGCTGTTCTCATCCCCGACGCACTTGGCATCCTTGAAGATGTGGAAATCGGTTTGTAACTTTTTTGAGTGGAATATGAGTCAATTTTGGTAGTGTCAAAATAAGAGTTAATACGAAACTCATAACTCACCACTCAAGACTGATGCAAGATAGGCAAGAACAAATTTCGCAAGTGGTAGTGACTGCTGGACAGATGCGCGATATTGAAAAGCGGATCTTTGCAGCGGGAATGCCTGTAGTTGCTTTGATGGAAAAGGTAGCGGGATTAATTGCTCGTCGCATTCCAGAAATTCCTGCAAACACCCCTTTGTTAAGGGGATCTCGTGTGGGAATTCTTGTCGGCCCCGGTCATAATGGTGGCGATGCTTTAGTCGTAGCTCGTGAATTATACTTTCGCGGGTATGAGGTTTGGATTTATTCTCCTTTTTCTAAGCTTAAAGAATTAACTTCGCAGCACTTGCAATATGCCCAGAGTTTGGGCATTCCAATTTATCAAACAATTGAGCAATTGCCAGATTCGGATTTGTTGATTGATGGCTTGTTTGGATTTGGTTTAGAAAGAAACCTGACCGATCCCATCGCCTCTGCAATTAATCAGCTAAATGAATTATCTATACCGATTTATAGTATCGATTTACCTTCAGGTTTACACACCGACACAGGTGAAGTCTTGGGAACTGCCATTCGCGCCACTCACACATTTTGCTTAGGTTTATGGAAACTCGCTTTCTTCCAAGATCGGGCGTTGGAATATCTCGGTAAAGCTGAGTTAATCGATTTTGATATTCCTTTAGCTGATGTGGAAGCTGTTCTCAAAGATGCACCTAAAATTAAACGTATTACACGAGCAAAGGCACTTGCTACTTTACCTTTACTCCGTCCAGCAGTTACTCACAAATATAAGGAAGGACATTTACTGCTGATTTGCGGTTCGCAGCGCTATGCAGGTGGGGCGATTTTAACTGGTTTGGGTGCTAGGGCTAGTGGTGTCGGGATGCTTTCGATTGCCGTACCCGAATCCTTGAAATCTCTTTTGGTGTCACACTTGCCAGAAGCACTAATTGTCGGTTGTCCAGAGACGGAAAGTGGAGCCATCGCCCACCTACAATTACCACAAAACACCGATCTGAGTTCCTTTAATGCGATCGCTTGTGGCCCCGGTTTAACACGAGATGCTACGCCCATTGTCCAAGAAGCGATCGATAGCGATCGCCCTTTGCTTCTCGATGCCGATGGTTTAAATATCTTGGCACAAATGGGAGCGATCGCCACATTAAAAAAACGCCAAGCAGTAACCGTACTCACACCCCACACTGGCGAATTTGAACGATTGTTTCCTGATGTCGCCGATGCCAAACATGACAAAGTGAAAGCAGTACAGGAAGCTGCCGCCGAAAGTGGGGCGATAGTATTGTTAAAAGGGGCAAGAACTGCGATCGCCAACCCTCAAGGTGCTGTTTGGATTGTTCCTGAAAGCACACCCGCCTTAGCCCGTGGCGGTAGCGGCGACGTGTTAACTGGTCTACTGGGTGGATTGTTGGCGCAAACAGCAATGAAGCAGATTCCCATAGAAGATATTGTCGCAACTGCTGCATGGTGGCATTCCCAAGCAGGTATAATAGCTGCCCAAGAGCGTAGCGAATTGGGTGTAGATGCGTTTACATTGACACAATATTTGCTAAAAACTCTAACTTAGTCAAATTCCTCGTTCCCAGTCTCCGATTGGGAACGAGGAATTGGGATCAGGCATCGATCATCAAATACCAACGCTGTAGCGCCAACTGGTGAATTTCGCGCCAGGGAATATTATGTTTTCGGGCTAAGTCTGCACAATCTTCATATTCTGGCTGCACATTTGCAATAACTTTTTCTGGCGATTGCCCTTTCCATGCTACTTTGACACGCACTTTGCCATATTCCGTTTCCACTTGTTGAATTTCCCGTTGTAAAATGGCGCGTTGCTGAGTTGTGCGCCGAATGCCTAAAGTTGTAGTTTCGCGGAAGATGACAGCTTCACAACTGAGTAAATTTTCTGGATGACAAATCACAGTTAGCAAAATTCCCAGACGCGACTTTTTCATACCGATCGCTTGGGTAAAAACATCCAGCGCACCAGCAGCAAACAACGCCTCAAACGCATAGCCAATCGCTTGTGGATTCAAATCATCAATTTGGGTTTCTAATACCGAGATGGTTTCCAAATTTGAGCTAGTTTCTTCAGAATCACTGAAATTTGACTGCAAACTTGCGCTTTCACCCAACCAGAGGCGTAAAATATTGGGAATGGGTAAATTGATGGTTCCTGCTCCCAATCCTATCTGCTTGATAGCGATCGCAGGTGGTGAACCAAAATCTCTTGCCAAAGTAGTGGCGATCGCGGCTCCTGTTGGTGTTACTAATTCTCTGTCAATGCCATTACTATAAACTGGACAACCCCGCATTTCCCACAGCTTTAATACCGCTGGTACTGGTACTGCCATCTGACCATGTGCAGCCCGAACAGTGCCGCCACCAGTCGGAAACGCCGAGCAGTAAAGTAGGGGCAATCCTTCATCATTGCTCGCAATCCCCAACCAATCCAACCCCAGGCAAGTACCCACAATATCTACGATCGCATCTATAGCACCAACCTCATGAAAATGAACTTTTTCAGGTGAAATGCCATGCACCGCCCCTTCTGCCACCGCTAGCTGCCGAAATACCGCCAAACTCCAAGCTTCTGCCCGTGATGGCAACTGAGCTTTGAGAATCATCTGCTCTATTTCTGGCAAGTGGCGTGTGTGATGGTGACTGTGTTCGCCATCGTGGTGATGGTGGTGATGGCGATCGTGTACTAAATCCACATAGACTTTAGTTGCCGGTTGACCATTCCGTTGGACAAGTTCTGCCCTTAACTGATATTCCTGTTCAATACCCAACCCATTAAGTTTTTCAATTAAATACTCCACAGGAACACCCAAACTTACCAAAGCACCCAGGCACATATCACCAGAAATTCCTGTCGGACATTGAAGATAAGCGATTTTATTCATAGTCATTAGTTATTAGTCATTGGTCATTAGTCATTAGTCATTAGTCAAGAATAATTTTTTATTCTCCCCAATCCCCAGTCCCCAGTCCCCAATCCCCAATCCCCAATCCCCAATCCCCAATCCCCAGTCCCCAGTCCCCAATCCCCAATCCCCGTCCTATGGCAAAAATTTTCCCAGTTCATCCGGATAATCCTCAAATTCGCCGAATAGAGGAAATAAAGTCGGCGCTCTCTAGTGGCGCAGTCATGCTTTACCCTACTGATACAGTCTATGCGATCGGTTGTGATTTGAATGCTAAGTCGGCGGTAGAACGAGTGCGGCAAATTAAACAGCTAGCAAACGATAAACCATTGACATTTTTATGTCCCTCGCTTTCAAATGTGGCAACTTATGCCTTCGTAAGTGACACAGCTTATCGGATTATGAAACGCCTGATTCCAGGGCCATACACGTTTTTGCTCCCAGCTACGAAGTTAGTACCGCGATTGGTGCAAAGCCCCAAGCGGAAAACTACTGGAATTAGAGTACCAAACCATACTGTGTGTTTGGAGTTGCTGGCAGCCTTGGGCAATCCGATTATTTCAACTTCAGCACATCTGCCACCAGATGAAGCAGATAATGGCATGATTCGGATAGATCCTGAAACGATTCAGTCGCGGGTAGAGCTATTCGATCGTTTGGATAAGTTGGTAGACATAATTGTAGACACTGGCGAGGAACCTACATTTGAAGTATCTACCATCCTAGATATGACCGGAGACGAAGCAGCAATTATACGGAGGGGTTTAGGTTGGGAAGCAGCAGCAGCATGGGTATAAGAATTCCACTTCACAGGCGCACCTCTTTGTTTCGGAAATTGTGATAAAAATAACTCCAGTTTTCAAATTGTCATATTTAAAAGCGATGTTTAGGATGGGCTGTTCGGTGAGGCAGTGGATATAAGAGGATGGTGGCAAAACTTGCCACAGTAAGGTATTTGACAACTTTCAGAAAATGGCGGGTACTCGTGTGCCAGCGTTGAGATGGTGGCTTGTGAACAAAACCGACACATTGCCAGAACTGTAACTCTTTCGTATTTCCTATAGTTTTGATATATGAGCTTTAGATGTGAGCATTATATACGGCAAGTCTTGATGGATGAATGCCTAAAGATTCACAAGCCTTGGACGGTCTTGATTGCTGTGTCTGCGTTGTAATTACGGTGCAATACTACTGGAAAAGTCATGAAAGCTAACGTCGTCAATCTACCAAACTCTACACCCATTTTTGAGAACCACGTTTCAAATGAAGAATTTTCAGATAGCAGCAGCGATCGCTTGATTCAATTGCTGTCTGAGGAAATGCAAGCGCAAGTGAAAGCAACACCCAAGTGTGTAGAAGCTTTAGCAAAGCGCATAGCCGTAGAAGTAGAACGCATTTGCGATAAAAGCTCCCGCATTCAAACATCTGGGGAAATCAAGTCTTGGCAGATGACGTTGGGAAGGCATCGGATGCAAAAATGCTTACGTTACTACCAACTAGGTTCCAAACAAGGGCGGGTGGAATTACATAGCAATTTGGGTGCTATGGTTTACCGTCATGTAACTATATCTGGTTCGGAGTTGGGCTTTGATGCTCGTTACAGCCTGATTGAAGATTTTTTACAAGCATTTTATATCGAAGCAATCAAAGCTTTCCGTAGAGAAAATGAACTACCAGAGAATCACACGCCGCGTACTCAGCTGCAATTAGCTGAATACATGGCTTTTACAGAACAGTATGCCAAACGCCGGATCAATTTACCTGGTGGTGCAAATCAGCAATTGATTATCTTGCGGGCCCAAGGTTTTGCTCGTCGTCAGCCCCAAGAAACCACCGTGGATATTGAAATGGCGGTAGAGTCTGCTAAGGGTGAAGAAGCAGAATCTTACCAGCGTAACTCGGCGGTGCAGCAGCTGCGATCGCAAATGATTGCCCAAACTAATTTCGATCCATCTGAAGAATCAGAACGCGATCGCGTCATCACTGAATTGATGAAATACCTGGAGTCTCAAGGTCAATCTGATTGTATGAACTACCTCAGCTTGAAACTTCAAGACCTTTCAGCCCCAGAAATCGACCAAATTCTTGGTTTAACCAGCCGTCAGCGCGATTATCTCCAACAGCGCTTTAAATACCATGTAGAAAAGTTTGCCAAACAACACCATTGGCAATTAGTACATCAATGGTTAGGCGCGGGTTTAGAGCAAAAACTGGGTTTATCTTCCCAGCAGTGGGAAATCTTTGTAAATCAACTCACAGAACAGCAACAGCAAATATTAGAGTTAAAAACTGCACGGGAAAACGACATTGCGATCGCCAAAGCCATCAAATGCACCCCAAAACAGCTACAAAAGCGCTGGACTCAACTTTTAGAAATAGCATGGTCTATCCGCAACGGTCATACTGAAGCACAAACAGGTTGAAGCCAAAGTGAAATAACTAAAAACCATTATCAAAGCTTATGACTGGGACAAGGAGCGCGAATTTAGCTTATACACCAAGGACAAAATTTCATTAATTCGTAGCGAATTCTTTGCGTACCTCTGCGCTTCCCTCTGCACCCCTCTGCGTTTAAATTTCACCCCTCAATTCGCCGCAATCTTCCACAAATAACTCTTATCTGAATTTATCTAAATTACTAACTCCTTCCTCATCCAAATTATTAATACATTTGTATTTATTTAGTACAAAAATACCAATATTTTCCGATTTTTCACCCATTAATCCAACCTTGTTTACATCAAAATCAAAAATTCATATTAAGCAACTGAACCTTTTTTCGTACTTCTGTGAAATCCTATAATAAGCAGGACTTTTGGCAGAGGGATTGAAGATGGCTCTGACTCAAGGCGGACGGGCAAATAAGTCTGGGAATATTTTAGAAGCAAATGTAGAAGCAATCTTGCATGGGCATAATTATTTCCAAGTAGGGAACTATGTCCAAAAAGAATTTATACTAAATGCTACTTTATTGCCAAAGCGTTATGGCAAAGAAGTCTATATTGGAACTGGAATTTATCATACCTATCTGAAGGTTGATTTTTATGTTGTCGGCTCATCTGCAATGCCATCTGGTTTAATTTTTGAGTGCAAATGGCAAGAAAGCCCCGGTTCAGTTGATGAAAAGTTTCCTTACTTGAACATGAATATTCAGCACTATTACCCAGCACCAACTATCGTAATTTTAGGCGGTGAAGGTATGCGAGAAGGCGCAAGCCAATGGCTGAAAGCAAGAGTTAATGATAACCATAATTTATTAGCAGTTTATAGCTTAGATAGATTCATTGCTTGGGCAAATAAAAATCTTTAAAAGATGTAATTAATAGTTCGTTAATAACACCTCTCTTTTTTATGTTTGAGTTAATTGAACGTGCTGCTTTAATTTGGTAAGTTTCAAAATTGATATCAGTATAAATTTTTTGAATAAATTCACTATCAGAATTGCATACCATAACTTTGACACCACGACTTGCTAACTCTGCACAAGTATCTCTTAAAAGTTCTTGGTCTTTTTGACTAAAAGAATTTTGACTATAAGCAGTGAAATAGCTAGTATCACTGATAGGATGGTAGGGCGGATCAAAAAATACAAAGTCATCACTGCTAGTCGCATGATTTAGAACTTCTGTAAAATCTGCTTGTTTAATTTCTGCATGGAAAAGTGCTTCGGAAGCAGCTTTTAGTAAAACCTCAGCACAAATATTGGGATTGTCATATCTGCCTAATGGCACATTGAATTTTCCCTGTGAGTTGACTCGATAAAGACCATTAAAACAAGTCTTATTAAGATAAATTAGACGAGCCGCTTTTTCTATATCAGTACCACTAGAGTTGTTTCTGACACTATAATAATAATCTTTATTATGTTGGATTTTATGCTGTTTTAATAGAGAAATTAATTCTTCTACACGGTCTCTAACACAACAATAAGTGTTAATTAACTCGGCATTAATATCAGTTAAAATGGCTGCACTTGGTTGGAGATAGAAAAAAACAGCACCACCACCTAAAAATGGCTCATAGTAATTTTTATAACTCTTCGGAAAATAAGGAATATATTGCTGTATCAACCGACTTTTACCCCCTGCCCACTTCAAAAATGGACGCGGACTAGTCTCCTTCGAGGCTTGAATAACCATTTACTTACAATTTAACTGAAAATAATTATGACTAAATAAAGCCAATATAACCGACAAGCCAAATTTTAGATTAACTGGCTAATTTTCCAGCCGCATATATTACAATTGAGTAGATAAAGCATATCAAAACAAACGTAAGTATATAACAAGGCAGTTTAAATTCAGATGTTTGACGGATTTTGGGATAACGTTTTTCGCTACCCCCGGTACTTAATTACGATCGTCTTAGGCTTGTTTTTGAACACCTTTGCGCCATTAGTGCCATTGTTGAAACGCCCTATCACCTCGATCGCTATCTTGGGTTTATTTGTGAGCAGCCTAGTCTTCCTTACTTTCACCCTACGGGCAATGCTGGGCTTGAGTCCAATCTAGACTAGCGTTATATCGGGGCTGTGCCCCACAGACGGTTGCTTTTGGCGTTGCTCCCGCTAAGTACTGTCTATTCTGTATCTATTTTTGTCGTACAACCTCTGTGATGAGGCGAAATTTTTATGGCTACAAATCGTCGGGTTTCCCGCGTTGCTGAACTGATCAAACGGGAAGTTAGCCAAATGCTGCTTAACGGAATTAAGGATGACCGTGTTGGTACCGGAATGGTCAGTGTGACTGATGTTGATGTTTCCGGCGACCTGCAACACGCCAAAATCTACGTCAGCATCTATGGTACAGATGAAGCTAAGGTAGAAACAATGGCAGGCTTAAAGTCGGCTACAGGTTATGTCCGCAGCGAACTGGGGGCGCGAGTACGGCTACGTCGTACACCAGAGGTGATATTTCTCGAAGATCGCTCTATAGAACGCGGTAATAAAGTATTAGCACTACTAAATCAACTTAACCACGATCGCCCGCCAGAAAATCTGGAAGCAGTAGAAGACAGCACTGTTCAAAATGATGAAGAACTCTCCGAATAAGTAACTAAAACAACAATGTAACTTCAGAACAATTAATCTCAGCAAATCCGCCAAACAGTTTACAGACGTGACTAGATCGCGTCTGTTTTAATGTGAACATAACCTAATTCAGCAAGACACTTCTCTTGTTTTAGGCGAAACAAGGTTTAAACATTCTTCCTTGCTAAAACTCTCTTCCTTGATGGGTGGAATATTCACTAATTCTGAAATTCTGACTCCTGTTTATGTGTATCCTGATTACGAATTAGAGTATTACTCGACCCTGACCCTTTTACAGATGTTTTTCAAAAGAAAATGGGATGGTGTTAGTGCTGAAATTAACTAAGAAATTACAGGCTTACTTAAGAAATTGTTAACAAATGCTATGGTTAAAGGCTTCGTAGTATACTTCATCCGTTATATTTTGTAACACTTTATACCTAATTAACTGACAAATATTATTGTGTTGTTTACCTTAGATCAATACCCGCAGTTATAGATCCAGCTTTTAAGGTGATTATTTGATATGTAAGCGATGGCGATATAAACCCTTCCCACCCACCAAATCTTGCCTAAATACAGTAATGGCAAGACTTTCAGACTTGTGGCATCAAAGTCATACAGTTACATAAGCAGGTTAAGTTAACTACTTGGAATTTTTTTTGTAAAGCGGATTTTCGAGTAATGTCAGGATTCGTTGACTTTCTTAACATTTCTTGAGATAATTTCAGGAGATGTAGCGTCAAAATAAAAATAGTTCCGTATAGCAAACTACAAAATCTTAGCCACAAGTCTAATTTCTGTAATGTTTGTTCCTAATTTTTAACGGGAACACTATCGTAAGTGTTAATTTGTGAGTAAAAACCATGAGTGTGAATACGGTGCCTTCTATCAATTACTACTCTCTAGATGTGATTCAAGACGAAGCACGCCGACTGGTGCAAAAGGGAATGGTTAGCCGACAACAGCCAATATATAGCCTCTGCCAATACATTCCAGCGAGAGAGTGGGTTTGCGTTGAATGTGAATTAGAGAAATGTGACTTTTTGTTACGCGATCGCATTGGCGACCTAATTGGTCGCGAACAGTGGGACAACGACTAATCAATGTTTGATGTTGGGTTTGGGATTGGGAGTTTGTTTTTGATGTGTAGATTTCACCATCAACGATTCAACCCTCAATCTAGGGGAATAATCTCTAGTTTTTTGATGAGCATTACTCTATATAGAATCTTGCGTTATTGATTAATACAGAAGCATTTGAGTCTGAATTTATACAACTTTTCAAGTTAAAGAAGGCATCAAAACCATTTGTTCTGTACATTTGGTGTCACGGCTTGAGTTTAGTATGTAAATTCTGTGAAGTTCCTACATCGATCCGATAGAAGTGTAGGAACTTCACTTTTGACTCGCAATTTATGGCATCGCTTCCCTCAAGTAAGTGATAAGCTGCTTGCTGTTCAAAACCAAAATCCGTCTAGAAAAGTTTGCTAAGTCGGGCTAACCGACACCAGTTGCGACAACAAAGGGAACTTCGCCAGCAACTGGCTCAACTTTCACAAAATCCAAAATTTTTATAGTATTTTTTCTGAAAAAATCTCGAAAAGAACAGAAAAATTGGATGAACTATTATCCTACTTGCTCTAAATATTGATTAATGTCTTCAATGATGCGAGTAAGTTCAGCCTCAGTAGTCAAGCGAATGTTGACATTGCGGACAGTCAGCAAAACTTTGGCTGCAAAGGGTGTTGGCCAGATATTAGGATTACAAAAAACTTCTAAAAATACTTCACCCGTATAACGATATTCCAGGGGAGGCTGGGGAGTGACTCTACCACCGCCAGGAGTGGGTTTAGCGGCGATCGCTTTTAGGCGTTCCATCAGTTGATCCGTCGCTGTTTTTAATTCTCGTGCTGCTTGGGGTGAAAAACTGAAGGAGACTGAACCCTCAATCAAGTTCAATGTTAGAGGAATTGAAGACATATTTTTTTGATTAAAACTTCTTGATAAGTACTTATATTACCGGAATAAGGGGTTTGAATCCCACTCTGATAGTTTGCGGTGTCTTCTTCAAAGACCATTATTACCGTTGCGGGTAATTCGTTAGTCTGTCAAGACAAGTATTCTGTCCTGGGTAAATAAGTTTGTAGTAAGTTAGCGCGGTCTTCTCCCTTTGGGAGAGGCTAGCGCCAAGGGGGTTTCCCCCATGAGCGACTAACGAACCCGTTCGCGCATCGTCTTTGTTAGGATGAAGTGCTTACTACGTAACAGGCTTTCATTGGCTTGCAATCACAGTATTACCTGGTCGTTTTGTTACCGCCGAATTAGGCTGTGAAGCCACCATCAATGTTCAGACTCGCACCAGTAACGAAACCGGCTTCTGCACTGGCAAGATAGGAAACCATGTCGGCTACTTCTTCACTCCGACCATAGCGCTGGAGGGCAGTCATACTTCTCATAGTGTCGGCAAAGGAACCCTCCGCTGGGTTCATGTCGGTATCCACCGGGCCGGGTTGGATATTGTTTACTGTGATGCCACGAGGGCCGAGATCGCGGGCCAGACCGCGCGTAAAACTTGCGATCGCACCCTTGGTCAAAGCATAGACGGAACCACCAGCAAATGGCATGATGTCACTGTTGACGCTGCCAATCATAATAATCCGTCCGCCCTCGCCAATATGGCGGACAGCCTCTTGAGTTGCCACAAACACGCCCTTAATATTAACCGCGATGATTCGGTCAAAATCATCTAATGAGAACTCGTCGATAGTAGCCAAAGTGGCGATCCCCGCATTGTTCACGAGGATATCGAGACGACCAAAAGCTTTTACAGTCTCGGTGACAGCATTTTTCACCGCTTCAGCATTGGCACTGTCGGCGCGAATAGCCAAAGCTTGCCCACCTGCTGTTTCGATCGCTTGCACCACCTCATCGGCTTTTTGCGGCGAGCTAGTGTAGGTGAGGGCAACAGCTGCGCCATCCTGTGCAAGACGTTTAGCGATCGCTGCCCCCAAACCGCGTGAGCCACCTGTTACCAATGCCACCTTTCCAGTAAGTTTTTTGTTGCTCATAGTATTCTTTTGTCGTTAAACTTTTGTATCGTCTGGTATAGATATAAAGCATGGGGGTAAGCCTGTCAAGAAATTATTATACTGATGAGTATGAAACAGGAAAAAACCACTGCCGCCATAGGCCGACCCCGCGAGTTCGATACCGATGAAGCGCTCAATCGTGCAATGTATGTGTTCTGGCGCAAGGGTTATCTAGGCACATCCCTCTCGGATCTGACCGAGGCTATGGGCATTAATCGTCCTAGCCTTTACGCCGCCTTTGGGAACAAAGAATCTCTATTTCGCAAAGTGCTGGCTCGCTATGCCGACGGGCCATCAGCTTATCTTCGTGAGGCTCTCAAAGAGCCAACTGCGCGCCAGGTCGCCGAGCGGATGATGCACGGGGTCGTTGACTTGGGAACCAATCCGCACAATCCACCCGGATGTCTCTGGGTTCATGGCACGCTTTCATGCGGAGATCCAGCCGATCCGATTCGGCAGGAATTGTCTGCACGCCGAAAATCGAGTGAAGCTTCTGTGCGTAAGCGTTTCGAGCAGGCGATTTCGGAGGGGGACTTGTCGGCTGATTGCGATCCAGCGGCTCTCGCCCGCTTTGTCGTGACGGTCAATTGTGGAATATCAGTTCTGGCAGCAACCGGAGCTACCCGAACGGAACTCCTGCGGGTTGTGGAGACAGCGTTGCAAGCGTGGCCGCAGTAAAGATAGTGCCTATTTGGTATCACATGGGCAAACTGTCAGATTTCGCTCCTCAAATTTTGACAATTTTCTGAAAAAACTATGAGCTTCCTTATCTTTATCAAATAGTAAATAACACTCATTAAGCCGATCGGTTATTTAGAGGAAATACAGACTACTGATGGTTTTTATAATGCTCGCAAACCTTATAAGTAGCGATCGCTCATAAACAAAGAAAAAGAAAACTCATTTTTAGTCTAGAATCTTTGTCAAACATAACATCGTTTCAAATCGAGCAGATAGAAAAATGAGAGAGTATACAGATAAATAAACTAACAGACTTAAATAGATAATTGTTTATTTATTTTTAATCAAAGGTAAATTTTAGTTAATGTCTTAATGAGAAAATTTCCATCTAAGTACGATCGGGTTTACACTCAAACAAACTTATAACTCTCAAATAACCAATTCACTTTTAGATGAGGAACATGAGGCAGATAAGGCAAATAACAAATAAAAACCGACAAATGACTGCATTTTTGTGTTAATTCTTATAAGAAGCAACCAAATCTGCGACGATCGCAACTAGTTCTCCGGGATCGACTGGTTTAGGCACATGAGTTTGAAAACCCGCTTCCAAAGCACGGCTACGATACTCGCTATCACCATAAGCAGTTAAAGCGATCGCGGGAATTTTTCCATAAATATCAGGCTTTAGTGCTCGGATCTTGCGGATCAGGGTATAGCCATCTTCATCAGGCATTGCAATATCACAAATCAAGACATCTGGTTGCAACTCAGGTAATACTTTCAATGCTACCGCTGCCGATGCAACTGCCATAATGGTGGCTCCATCAGCTTCCAACACAGTAGTAATGTAAAAGCGGCTATCATCATCATCATCAACTACGAGGATGTTTAAGCCAGCAAGGGGAAGAGCAGGTTCCATAACATCTCCATTAATGTTGATCGAATGAAATGTATTTCCAATGAGCTGCTTATTTTTTCTCTATCACCATACCATTGGTAATTTTACTGCGATCGCGCCTATTTTCCTAGAATATAACTCAATTTGTCTAGTCACCATTTAATTGATACTTAATTATTCACTGGTATTTATAATTATTGACCGGATAAAATTATGTTATTGTTTAAATTCCTTTACATTAAAAAATTAACTTTAACTATTCGTTAAAGTTTAAAAATAATCTTGCTAACTACTGACTACTTTATTACTAACAGGTTTGGATTCAATACTCTTCGGATAAACCCAATAATCTCTTTTTTGGTCTGGGGAAAGGTTAAAGGGCAAAGGGGGAAAGGGAAAGGTAAATTCAAACCCTTTCTTTTTCTCCTTTTACCCTTACCCGAAAAGTATTAGGTTTGGATTTTGATGGAGCTTGAAAAAAGTCAAAAAAATAGACAATGCCGAATCTTAAAACTAGTCAGGTCGGCATTATCATTTTTAAATCAATACAGGTCAAATCAGCTCAAAACCTAGATGTAGAGACGCAATTTCTCGCATCTTTAAAGACCAACTCAAAGCTTGATTACTCCCATTCAATAGTTCCAGGTGGCTTAGAGGTGATGTCATAAACCACGCGATTCACCCCTTTTACCTCATTCACAATTCGAGTAGAAATCACTTCCAAGACATCATAAGGCACTCTTGCCCAATCAGCAGTCATGCCATCTTCACTGGTAACAATCCGCAAAACAATGGGATAAGCGTAAGTACGTTGATCTCCCATAACGCCAACACTACGAATTGGCAGCAATACAGCAAATGCTTGCCAGAAATCATGATACATACCGCGTTGGTTAATTTCTTGCCGCACAATCAAATCAGCATCGCGCAAAATATTTAACCGCTCAGATGTAACTTCCCCCAGAATCCGAATTGCTAAACCAGGCCCAGGAAAAGGTTGTCGTTGAACAATTTCTTCTGGTAAACCAATGGAACGCCCAAGTTTGCGGACTTCATCTTTAAATAGTTTCCGCAGTGGTTCCACCAATTTAAATCTTAGGTCTTTGGGCAAACCGCCAACATTGTGATGACTCTTAATTTTCACCGCTACCCGCTCACCAGTTTGCGGATCGACGTTGGTGTCCGCAGATTCAATCACATCTGGATAAAGAGTTCCTTGAGCTAGATAGTCAAAGTGACCAAGGCGCTTGGATGTTTCCTCAAATACACTGATAAATTCGTGTCCGATGCGGCGGCGTTTTTCTTCAGGATCTGTGATTCCGGCAACTTTAGCCAAAAAGCGATCGCGGGCATTAACATATTCAACAGGAATGTGAAACTGTTCTTGAAACAGCTTTACCAATCGCTCTGGCTCATATTTTCGCATAAAGCCTTGATCGATAAACACGCAAGTCAGTTGCTCGCCAATCGCTTTGTATAGCAAGAAAGCTAGGGTAGAAGAATCCACTCCACCAGACAGCGCCAATAGTACCCGTTTTTCACCAACTCTGGCGCGAATTTCTCGAATTGCTTCTTCGACAAAAGCAGCTGTTGTCCAAGTGGGTTCGCAATCGCAGATATGGTAGACAAAATTACGGATTAATGCTATACCACCAACAGAATGCACCACCTCTGGATGGAACTGAACGCCGTAAAGTTTCTTTTCGTGATCGGCGATCGCAGCACAGGGAGTATTTTCTGTATGTGCTAGCAATTCAAACCCTGATGGCATTTGGATAACTGAGTCTCCATGACTCATCCACATAGTAGTGCCATCTTCAACATTAGTAAGCAAATCTGTGGGATCGTCAATATATAATGAGGCTTTGCCGTATTCACCTCGATCGGCCTTTGCCACTTCCCCACCAAGTTGGTTTACCATCAACTGCATCCCATAGCAAACACCCAAAATGGGTATTCCCAAATTCCAAATTTCTGGGTCACAATGGGGAGCGTTATCACCATAAACTGAACTTGGCCCACCTGAGAGAATTATTCCCTTGGGATTAAGTTGGCGCAAATGTTCAGAAGTAGTGCGATAGGATAAGACTTCCGAGTATACTTGAGTTTCGCGGATGCGACGGGCAATCAACTCAGAATATTGAGAGCCAAAATCCAAAATTACAATCAATTGGCGATCGAGCCGCCCAAAAGTTTCCAATGTTTGGGGCGCTTGTTCTGTTGGTAGAGTCACCGCTGTATTCATGACGGGAGTGTTATATCTGTTAAGGATAAATAAATGCTTTGTGGTTTATGGTGATGCTATTATCCAGCCTGGATAGGCTGATAATGGTATAGAAAGCCTTGACAAACGCTAGTTTACGTGCATTTGTCAAACCCCGGAGTTGGAGATGGTATTAAAACGATAAATCTACCCTAGAGTGGTTACTTAAAGGATTATTTTTTTGGATTGTTTACGATTATTCATAATAAATTAACATAATTTTCCCATCAACAGACCAGCAGTTTTACTCTTCACGATAATTTTGCGATCGCGATCGAAGAGAATAGAGCCACAGACTGTTACTTTTTTGCCGCTTTCGCTATGGCTTTGAATGTATTCTTGAGAACGAACATCGATAGTTTCGGCGATCGCACTGTAAACTTTATTTACCCAATCACTACCAGTTGCAGCATCTAGGGATTTTAGGTATGTTAGTGCAGCTTCAGCAGTTGCACTATTAAATACAGCTTGGATATCAGGTGATTTTAAACCTGCGATCGCACAGTGCGCTGACAAAATTTCTCGCCGTCCATCAGCCAAGTAATGATGGGTATGAAAAATCCCGCCAGCCAGCTTCATCAGCTTACCGTGATAGCCAAATAATAAGATTTCTTTTACACCCAGCACATCAGCTTCTACTAACATTGGGCCAAGCCAGTTAGCAGTTTTGACTAATTGTTCGGGATTAATCCCTAGTTTCCGCGCCAAATCTAGGCCATTCTCCCCGATACAGAATACTAAAGTTTCAAAACGACTGGCTTTATTTTGTAATTCCGCTCGAAAAACGGCAAGCTGATCTGGTGTACTTAAGGGTTGAGAAATACCAGTTGTGCCTAAAAGCGAAAGTCCTTCAACCACACCAAAAGCAGAATTTGAAGTACGAACAGCAAGCGATCGCCCTTCGGGTAAAATAATCGTCACCGTGATTTTTTCCCCCGGTGCTAGTATCCGTTGCAAATTCTCTTGCAACAGCTTTTGAGCATAGGCATAAATAGCCGGCTTGTCATCAGCGTTTAATTGCCTACCAATACCTTCTCCACCTTTAATAATTACTGCATCATCACCCTGTTCGCGCCATTCCACCAGCGCCCAAATCGGTGTATCTTTAGTCAAATCGAGATTATCACCAGGATCGCTGCGAGCGATCGCTAAAGCTGTATTCTCAGACAGTCCTGCTACCTGTTCAATGGGGATTTCTGCGATTTGAGCGGGTTCAATCAAATCTACAGAGGCAAAAGTTAGGGATTTGCGATCGTGTAACCAGTGTAAAGCTGCAATAGCAGCAGCGCAGGCAAAGACGGGAAGTGTGTATCCAGAACGGGACATTTTTTAAATTTAAAAATAAAAATAATTCTTCAAAAATAAAGACAGTTTCAGATGGCAATTGAGACATCAGTTGTAGCTTACTTCCTTTAGGGTAAAGTTCCCTCTTTACCTCCCTCAATACGGTCGGCGTGCAATGGGCAATTTAGACCGTGTTTACTTTGCTGAGTTCGACGCGACCGCCTTCAAATACTTGCACCATTAGCTGATAACCCTCCATCAGGGACATCCCGACGAGTGGTTCTGAATCAGCCTCATCGACCGGGATTGTCAGAATATCTTCATCCCAAACTAAAACTGCTTCATAGACATTGAAAACGCATTCACTCCCATCTCCAAGAATGGCTCGTCCTCGCCTCTTCCATCTCAGATTCAACTGAGCAATCAAATCTGGAGGCAGTGAAAGCCAACCGTTAAAGCCTGTGTCCACAATCGCATCTTGTGTGTAAATTTTGCCATCGGAACCACAAACTGAAAGTGAAATAATCGGTTCAAAATCCGCGTTAACGATTCCGGCGATCATACGGCTTTTTTCACGCGTCCGCCGAATCGACGAACATGGCGAGAACCAATGCGGACAATCCAGATTTGAGCGTCTGGGTGACGGGCTTCGAGGCGATCGCAAGCAGCTATTTCACTAGCATCTACTTCAAAAGCTCCGGTTTCGATGTCAATCGCCACAATCTTGCCATGATTATCTGCTTCAACCTGTGAGCGCACCTGAGATTCATAAATCTCATCGCCACGTCGAGCGAATTCTTCTTTGCCGTAGCAGGGTTGGCGAACTGTCATAGAAATAGCCTCGTGTTCACGCCTCTAATTTTTCTATTTTAGGCTGTCAACCATCTTATCAAACTGGGCGATCGCTCTATCACAGTCGTCCAGAATCCTACTCACTGAGCAAACTGTTAGCCTGCAATGGATACACATGGCGTAAGCTTCGCCAAGCCGGAAATGGTTGATCGTCAATCATTGCTTCTGGCTTTGGGAGATAACCAGCGAAGCAATCCTCTAGTCCAAACTCCTTTGCTGAAGCACGAGCATAATCACTGCCTCCACTGCTCCAGCAGTACAGTACTGCTCCTTGCGCCTTTAACTGTAGAACTACTTCAATAACGCTGGGTATTGGAATTCGTTTCGTTCCAACCGATCGAACAAGAGTGTCATCAACATCAACAAAAATTACCACAGTTGAGTTTTCCGTGCTAAAGCTTGATTCTACTTAAATTTAATCGCCTAATCGAAGAATAATTATAACTGACCAATTCGGCATGATATCCAGAAAGAATAATAATGCTCCCAGTGCGATCGGTTCTTCAAAATTAAAGACAGTTTCAAATAGCTTGCTTTGTTCAAGATAACGGCTAAGATGATCGGCAGCAGATATTCTTTGCATCCACACCAACGGCTTTTGGCTGCTTTACCAGGGTAGATACTGAACTTGACCTTCTAGTTCTCCCTCTTGGCTACACTCTACAAGTACAAGAATATCTTCAATGACTCGCCCGAGCGGTGCATCTAGGCTGACTTCGATAACTCCCGGCATCGTCTGACTTTGCCTAACTCGATCGTATGCATAGCGAGTAATTGTAGAAACGTCATGGGTAAGCAGAATACGTCTTTCTTGGGCTGCCCAATCTAGGATAGTTGGATCATCTTTGCCTGATAACCCAACGTCTTGTACACGAACGATGTCGATTTTCGGGCTACGGCGGAATAATCCTCTAACAACTGTATTATCGAAATTTTCATCAGCAAGGAATTTTAACATGCTTCCTGTGCTGCTTTGCGGGCAAGCAAGCGATCGCGTAAGCCTTGTGGGTCAAAATTCGCTTGATTTATTGCCCGAATCTCTTGTGATTGCTGCTGTCGCTGTTGCAAGTAGGCTTCTACTTCCGGTTGATGATTGAGGTAGAAGGCGATCGTAGCGTAAACGTCAGCCAAATTTAGCGACGGATAGCGATAAACAATTTCCTCTGCTGTTGCGCCTTGCTTAAAGACAGCAACCACAGTGTCCAATGTAACACGGGTTTTACTGACAATAACTACCCCATCCTCATTCGATTTTAGAGGAGCAACTTCAGGCATAATTGATAGTGTCATGAACGTCTTGCAATTCCATAAATTAATCAAAATAGCTGATTTCGATGTAGACGGCTTCGCTCATATTTTCAACCTACGCTAACACCAAAATGCTTTCTACTTCGCTATCTCCAAACTGGCTGATTATACCAAAGTTATCTCGCAGGATTTGGACAACTTTAGAAGTTGGGCTGTTGCCAATACGGAGATAAATAAATTTAGGTGGATGACCATATAGAAGACTGCGCTGATGAAAATCAGAATCTTTGGAAGCAATTACAAAATCGTGTACTTTAGCGTACTCCCAGATAACCACATCGTCTGTGTTGATTAACCCTAAAGTTTTAACGTGTACTGAATCAGGATACAAATCTACAATCCGTGAAATAATTCGAGCAGACAAATTTTCGTCTAGAAGCAGTTTCACAGGGATACCACAAATAACTTCTTCTCACGATCAGCAGCAAAAGCTAGACACGCTTTAATGTCTTCGGAAGTTAATTCCGAAAAATCCTCTAGGATTTCTGCTTCAGTCATTCCACCAGCAAGATATTCCAAAATATCATAAACAGTGATTCGCATTCCCCGGATACAGGGTTTACCACTGCGTTTTCCAGGTTCGATCGTAATAATGTCGTGATAATTCATAAAAAAGTACATAACCTTTCTTTGGCTTTCACAGATCACTCTTGGTCCGTCGGCTCCAACGCAGTATTAGTCTGCTGAAAGAACATCGTTAAACTGCCCATACAAATACCCGATACACTAATCCATTACTGAGAATATATAGCGAACCTCCTCTGCCTACAACACTTTCCGCAATAATTGTTTGTCCTGCCTCATCTGTAAACTTGAGTTGTTTGAGTAGTTTGACCTTGCCATTGTTGTTCAGAGAAAACAAATCATACGTATCTCGATCGCTATATCCTCCACGAAATAAGGCTCGATTACCAGAAACAGCAAAACCATCACTGCCCGAAATAGGCATATTCCACACTGACTGAATTTTATTATGATGTAAATGAACGAGTGGAAATTCTGTGTAATAGTACAACCAGACATCTGTATCAGATTCCACATTTAATGCATAACAATCACAAATGGAATCTAAGCCATCCGTTGGCTGAAAATCGTATATTTTATTTCCCGTTGAATCCCATGCAACAAGCCCAGACGATCCAATTGGCTCATCCCAACCAAAATTCCCGAAAACTCCTTCATCAAAAAAACTAGTCCAAATGGTTCCGTTTGAAGTTGCTTGAACAGATTGGATGCCATCGCCAAGCAGGATTTCTCGACTAAATTTTCCACCAAGGCTATAAATACGACCGTTTCTTTCAAAATCATTCGGACTTTTGTAATGAGAACGGGCACATACAAGCAGTATCTCTTTTGCAGGAAGAGGTTGAATATCGTGAATGTTAAATTGTTCTTCTGCAATATCGATGTCGAGTGTTAGCCTATCTTCTTGAAAGGCAATTATGCGGTAACGCTGCGGAGTATCTGGAGTCGTTTTTGCAAAGCTTGCCCATCCTGGCTGTTCAGTCCGGTAATCGAGTGGTTTAACAGCAAGCACGACATAGACCATTTCATCGAAACCAACATTGAATGCAACAATGTTTCCGTCGGTTACAACGGAATTCAATTCAGCAATAGGTGATAGCGGAAGCATTTTTTGCAACTGGCGATGGTCACTGAACTAAAATAATGACAGAATTGAGTAAGTCTTTCGGCAAAATTAAGAATTACGAATTAGTAATTAGTCAAACATCTACTTCTGATAATAGAGCTTCCATCGCTTCCCAAGAAATTCCTTGTTGAATATAACGGGGTGCTTCAGGATTGTAAGGACTGGCTACTCGGTCAATATTGAGGATGTTTGCCCCATCTGGTAGGACTGGTACATCTGCATCAAATGCTGTAGGGCGCATCAAAGAACTGGAAAAGCCTTTGAAAATAGCAATTGTATCTTGCTCATCGGCAATTTCCACCGTTACAATTAGGACTTCTTGAGGGCGTTTAGCGGTGTATTGTTCCAGTCGCTTACCAATGGAATTCATGTTTTTAAGAGTAGGTTAAGTGGCACAGCGATAGTTACTGTGGTGTGGCTGAACGTCCCTGTTTGCCCAGCTTAATCAGAACAAAATAGCTCAAGTAAAGCACATAAATTACTAAACTAGTTATGCCAAGAAAACCTAAAAACTCAGCCTTGCTGTTAGCATGAAAATATTCTTTGAATAGTAACGGAGCCTCAAACCAGACACGACAATAGGGAGTCTTCAGCATATTGCCAGAAAAAGCACAACCCAAAAAAGGTATAAATGCTAATGCGCCCAAAAAGCAATAAACAGTTGTCGCCCAGCGCCAAGAAGTAAAAATCAATTTCAAAGAACCACTGGTTTGATACTCAATTTCATCGTTGATATCCACCCAAAACCACAGCGATATCGGGATCAAAATCTGAGCTATTAACCCAGAGATAAAGCTAACTGGATACTGGGCAATCATTAAGTAAACCGTGATTGCCACCAAGCTTGATACTCGCCAGTATATAGCCAATAAGCGTTGTATGCCTTCTGCTTTTTGTACAAATGCCCAAATCAGCAGAATTAGCGGAATAATTACCAAGAATAATACTGCCAGTCGGTAATCAATCCAGACGAAAGGTCGAAACCAAATATCATAGTCCATATTTTTTCTCAAACAATAGATAAAAAGAAGTCAGGAGTATGAATAAATTAAGTGCGATTTTATACCACTACCTGAATGTAGACTGCTAAATAAGGCAGGGGTATTAAACCCTTTTATTCAGGAGTCAGTCGGACTCCAATTCATCCTGAATTCTTCTTGATAATAGTTTATTGAATCTCGTATGACTAGAAGTCACGAGTATTACAAAAAATTTATAGGGGCGTACATCTGTACGCCCCTAGTGCCAATTAATTGGTTGTTTAATTTATGAAAATCGCAACTTATCCCTTTGGAAGAAGCCTATTGATTCAAAGAAGGAATTTATTTTTTGTTTCCGCGACTAAAATCCGTAGCTCCAAATAAAACGCTTGCGAGTGGAGGACATTGGTGAGTTTCCACGTCCTCTACTCTGGGCGTCTTCTTTAGTCAATGCTGGTTGTTTGCTAACCAAGCAACATAAAATCCAGTTACCTCAATTTCTAGTCGTCGTAAACGCGGCATTCAATGGCATCTGGGTTGTCATCACAATACTGTTCTAGAGAATTTTTTGGCTTGCTTTGGCGCTTGTGGGAAGCTTCGGCTTGTAATTCTTCTACTGCATCCCAAGCAGCAGCACACTCTGGTGAGTTGCTACCGTTAATATCACAGACAGTACGCGCTTGTTCCACTTCTTGTTGGATTTGCTCTTGGATGTCGCTTTTTGCTGTTTCTTGGATGTTGGTCATTGCTTTAGTCTCGTTATGTGTTGTTAATACTAGTATAGAAAATGGCAGTTTTTCGCTTGATTAATAACCATTCTAACCATTTAGCCGATGGTAAGTTAGTTTTTTAGCCATTGATTTATAACCAATACAGCAAGCTACTCTATCTATAATGCATTTATCTTTATTTTTTAAGATTTTGTGGAATTAGTAGCATAGATAAATAATCATACAATATATTTAGATGCCTATATTAGGGAATGACAACTCTAGCTTCTTGGGATGGAGGAGACAAAGGGCTGGCATCAATATCTTGTAAGATGCAATTCTTCCCAAAATAAAAAGTCAAAATCTACTAGCCTAAAATAGAGAAAGAAGCTCAAAATTCATGGCAGACCAAATGCAGTGGGCAAATGCCCTATCAACCCGTCATTCTCTGGAAGCCGCTGTTACAGATGTGGTGGAACGAGCTGTTTCATCGTTAACAGCACCTGCGGATTTAGGACTGGTATTCATTTCGTCTGCTTTTACGAGTGAGTATTCCCGACTGTTACCCTTGTTAGCTGAGAAACTTTCTGTGCCTGTGCTAATTGGCTGTAGTGGTGGTGGTGTAATTGGGACGACAGTTAGCGGAGAAACCCAAGAATTAGAAGCTGAACCAGCTATTAGCTTGACTTTAGCACACCTTCCAGGGGTGAAGATTCAAGTTTTTCATGTTGTTGCTGAAGAATTACCTGATTTAGATAGTTCTCCAGATGCTTGGGTTGATTTGATCGGTGTACCACCATCACCGACACCGCAGTTCATCTTGCTGTCTAGTTCTTTCGCCTCTGGAATCAATGATTTGTTGCAGGGGCTGGATTTTGCTTATCCAGGATCGACGATCGTCGGGGGACAGGCTAGTGGTGGAGGTATGGGTGGTCGTGTTGCCCTTTTTTGTAACGATACTAACGGTGAGGAACAGCAAAACTTGTATCGTGAGGGCACTGTTGGTATAGCTTTGACTGGCAATATTGTTTTGGAAACGATTGTCGCCCAAGGATGCCGACCGATTGGCAAGCCATTGCAAGTTACAAAAGCCGATCGCAATATCATTCTAGAGTTAGATGAGCAAGTGCCTCTAGTGGTGTTGCGAGATTTGATTGCTAGTCTCAGCGAACAAGAACGGATTTTAGCACAGCATTCTCTGTTTGTTGGTGTGGCAATGGATGAATTTAAGCTGACTTTGCAGCAAGGAGACTTTTTAATACGTGGTATTCTTGGGGTCGATCCAAATGCTGGGGCGATCGCAATTGGCGATCGCGTTCGTCCTGGTCAAAGGCTGCAATTCCATCTACGCGATGCCCAAGCCTCTGCTGAAGACCTCGAATTACTCCTCCAAAGTTATCAACATCAACGAGAATCTGAACCCTCGGCTGTAGCTGCTTTGATGTTTTCTTGTCTGGGACGAGGTGAAGGACTCTATGGTAAACCTAACTTCGATTCTGAATTATTTCAGCGCTACCTTAACGATATTCCTATAGGTGGCTTTTTCTGTGGCGGTGAAATCGGCCCTGTTGGTGGCAGAACCTTTTTACACGCCTACACCTCAGCATTTGGAATTTGTCGCCAAAATCAGTAATGAGTTTGTCGTTTGTCATTTGTCATTGGGCGTTGGTTATTAATTATTCCCTTCTACCTTGCGTCAGCCCTAATAATTATGTGTTCAACCGGACTTGATATAACTCCTCACTCCTAATTCGGCAATTTGAGATTTTGGCCGCACCTTTGGTATGCTGACAGTGCAATGCCGGATTTTGGATTGCCTTTCTTTGTAAAAATCTAAAATCTAAAATCCAAAATTGAATGACTTCTAACTCTTATTCAGTACAAGTGTGCTGTTATTATCAATCATCGTCAAATTTTCAGCAGTGGCTATGCCTGGATGGGGTTGTAATGCACTATATGTCTGAATGTAGCGCCGCACTTCTGGGGGAAAATGAGGGTAATCTAACACCGCATCCCCATCGGCAATAGTTGCCCAGAAGTCGCGCAAACCAGGAGCTAATTCTTTTGCTTGTGATAATGGTAAGTTTAATGGAGAGTGAGTTAGTAGCTTAATTAGAAAAGGGAAAGAGCGATCGCCCATCCACTGCCTTGATAACTGTTGCAAGTTAGGGAACTCAGGCACTGACTCTACGCGATGGGATAAAATCTGCAACGATTCTTTACCTTGGTTATCCCGATGAAACTCTAACACTCGATAAGGGTGAGGATAGCTAACTAAAGAACCAGTGGTAATATCATATACCCCATCTGAGTAAGCAATGTCCTGAACGTGCAAATGCCCTGTAAATACTAACTTGACTCCGTAGCGCCTCAACAGCTGCAATAGTTCTGTTGAATTGGACAACATATAGCGATTTGCCAGTGGATGGTTCGATTGATTGGGCAGATGTTCCACTACATTATGATGCACCATCACCAAAACTAAGTCATCACCAGATGCCGCTAGCACTTCTTCTAACCACCGTAGCTGTTTGGCATCCAAACACCCCACTTGCTCTCCCCGGTCGTTAAAGGAGTTAGAATTTAGTCCAATCAGCTTAACTCCAGGCAATAACTGACGAATGTAGTAAATCTGCTGCGGATCTTCGTAGCCAAACTTTGTGTAATAGTAGGGAAAATCTGCAAAAGCAATCGATTGCCGATCGGCCAACAGCACAGGAACGTCATGATTACCAGGAACAACATAGACGGGAAAAGGTAGCTGGGCTAAACATTGTTGTAACCAGGCGTGGTTTTCTGGTTCGCCGTGCTGGGTTAAATCTCCTGGCAACAACAAGAAATCTAAATCGAGTTGTGTTAAATGTTCTAGTACACTTTTAAATGCTGAGATACTTACTTCCACCAGATGAAATCGGCTGGGATGATCCCAGATTGTGTGAGGAAGTGCCAGGTGTAAGTCGCTGACTACCGCAAAGCGAAAATTGAGACTCATTGATTTATGAAAATGTTAAAAGCAGGGGTTAAAATAAGCCTTTTCCCAAAAGTATAACGCTTGCTTTGTTTCCCTGCGTAGAAGTGCGTATATTTAATATTTATATACATTAAATATTGATTACACACTATGGTTACGATTAACTTAAGGGCTAATGATAACCATTAATCTCCAAAAATTATCAGAAATTTGATTGCTCAAAATTATTAATTAACCCTCGAATAACTGGGTGATGATTTCTATCTGCACCTAAACAAACAATTAATGGGTAATAATTCAATAGTGTTAGCGGCACGAAATGCGATCGCATAGCTCATTGTAGACATCGCTTTGTTTTCTGCTACTCCCCTTTTCGATAAAATAACTGAGCAGATCGGTAAAGAACAGGTTCAGAATCATGGCTCAAGCTAGTATTGGGATTATAGGTGGTAGCGGTCTTTACAAAATGGATGCGCTCAAAGATATCGAAGAAGTGCGAGTCGAGACTCCTTTTGGTTCACCATCTGATGCTTTGATTCTAGGGACTTTGGATGGTACACGGGTAGCCTTTTTAGCGCGTCATGGCCGCAATCACACGCTTTTACCCTCTGAATTACCGTTTCGCGCTAATATCTATGCAATGAAGCAATTGGGTGTGAAATATTTAATTTCAGCTAGTGCTGTGGGTTCCTTGAAGTCAGAGGCAAAACCACTGGATATGGTGGTGCCAGATCAGTTTATCGACAGGACAAAAAATCGGATTTCAACGTTTTTTGGTGAGGGAATTGTAGCTCACATTGCCTTTGGCGATCCGATTTGTCAGAATTTGGCAACTGTGTTGGCAGATGCGATCGCATCTCTCAATTTACCAGAAGTTACTCTCCATCGCGGTGGCACTTATGTATGCATGGAAGGGCCAGCTTTTTCTACTAAGGCAGAATCGAATCTTTACCGCAGCTGGGGTGCAACAATCATTGGGATGACGAATTTACCAGAGGCGAAGTTGGCAAGGGAAGCGGAAATTGCTTATGCAACCTTAGCGCTGGTGACAGATTACGATTGTTGGCATCCAGACCATGACAATGTGACAGTGGAGATGGTGATTGGCAATTTGCTGCGGAATGCTGTAAATGCTCAAAAGGTGATTCAAGAAACTGTGCGGCGCTTGAGTGAAAATCCACCCCCGAGTGAGGCGCATTCGGCGTTGCAATATGCAATTTTGACTCAATTGGATAAAGCACCACCAGCGACAAAGGAAAAGTTAGGGTTATTGTTGCAGAAGTATTTGTAGTATTGCTGATGAATGAGCGATGTTTATGACGGGCTACGCTTACGCAGTTTCTTAATACAGTTTTGCGTAAAAGCGTAGCGTTTTTAATGCAAGCGGACGCATTAACAAGGCGGCCACCGCATTAACAATGCAAGCCAACGCATTAACAAGGCGGCCACCGCATTAACAATGCAGGGTATTGCCTTTCATTAATTCGCTAGGAATTAATGAAATGCTGTATTTAGATTAAAACAAGAGCGATCGCTACGAAGAGCTATTCGGTGAGGTAACATCATCATGAAATTATAGAGGCGATCGTTCATTACTAAAATCTAATCAAAAGACCTCTCCCTGGTTTTACTACGCAAAACCGTCCCTCTCCGACTCGGAGAGGGACAGACTTGAACTTTAGTTCAAGGCAGGGAGAGGTTCATCGAACTCACGCGATCTTAAATCCTGTCCACATAAAACTAAAATAAAGCCTGCATAAGCGGGCTTTATTTTAGTAACCCCAGACTTTAATCTGTAGGCGCTTTTATATTTTTACAAGAGATTCAATGACTAAGCTGTTACGCATTTAAGTTGTATATTAAAGGAGCGATCCTTGTCATTAGTTATTTGTTTTCAAATGACAGATGACCAATTGACTTAGGACAGTCTTAACGTCAAAATGTACAATTTAGAAGCGCATCAGCTTAATTTCAATCGACTGTGTTCTTAACTGCTTTGCCTGCATCTTCAGCTGTGCGCTTAACATTTTTACCAGCATCCTCAGCTCCACGCTGAACATTTGTCGTCACGTCTTCAGCAGCATTCTGGGTATTACCCTTGATATTTTCAATTCCTCGCTGAGTTCCCTTAACAAGACCTTTGCCAAGTTCTTCAGCTGAACTACCTATATCTTCACCCAGGTTCTTAACTCTTCCACCAAGAGATGTCCCTTGTTTGTAATTTTCACCATATTGCTCTGGGCTGTCAATTCCCTTCCGATCGATATTCTTTTGAGCATTTTTTACTAGGGCCTTAGCTCTGTCATTAGCTGCCTTTTCATCTTGCGCTCTGGGATCTACATCACTAAAGTTATTCATTCCACCGGTGGGAGAATTCAGAGGATAATCTTTAGTGGCATCGTATCGTTCAATATTAGGTGCTTGAGCACCAGGTTGTGGTGGCTGTGTTGCTATTCCTGGAGCACCACAAGCCTGTGCCATAAATAGAAAGATTCCTGCTAAAAAAACAGTTACAACTTTCAAGGGACGAATATTTTTCAGCCAATTCATTGCTTTTCTCA
Organism: Nostoc sp. DedQUE04; assembly: GCF_034530995.1. Classification (NCBI taxonomy): domain Bacteria; kingdom Bacillati; phylum Cyanobacteriota; class Cyanophyceae; order Nostocales; family Nostocaceae; genus Nostoc; species Nostoc sp. DedQUE04. The sequence continues at coordinate 41,033 of NZ_JAVRCA010000042.1, forward strand.
TACTTCTAAGTCCTTGCATTTTTGTGACTAAGTTAAACTTCAACCAAGATGGCATTTGGAATTAATTTTACATCCAAAGCATTCAGAAAAAACAAGATTTTTATCTGTTTACTGCTGGATTGGGTTGTAATTCAGGTCTTGCTTTAGCTTCATCTGCCTTGTTATTCAAAAAGCCGGAAGCTTCTTCAACAGCTTCTTTTACAGTCTCAAGCCGATCTTTAACCCGCTCTCCTACATTTGATTCATTCTGAATCAAACCGCCGGGTTCAGGCTGGCGGAAGTCTTTATCTGTAATCAATGGCAGTTCTGCTTCTTTCTGGATTCGACCTGCTGGTGTCTCGCCACCAGGATAAAGGATCTCAGATTCTGTATTTGTAGCAATCAACAATTGCGAACTTGGTTGTAAGCTAGCTTGGTCACGTCCCTGATTGGCTTTTGGGTTTGCTATTTTCGGATCGGTAGACATTCTATAGTTGCTATACTTGTCTCCACCATTCTTATAAGGGTTGTTTGCTCCACCGGCTTGTACAGCAGGATTTTGTGGATTTGCACCTTGAGCATTTGCCCCACTACAAGCAGTGCTAACTATCAACAATAGTCCAGCTAAAAAGATAGTTAATATCTGGCGCAATCTTATTTGTTTCAAGAATACTCTCACTGCGTTCACTTAGTCCTCCTTACCAAAATATTAATAAACTAAGAATTTGCTGAATCATTGGATTGGTCAGCAAGTTATTGTGCTTGTTTTGGTTCGCTCACTTTTGATAACCTGTATTCAGCATATGAATAATAAAATGCTCTTTACCTCTAGCGCAGGCTACATTTTAAGGAGTACAAAAATAATATTTTTATCTAACTCTAGAGAGATATAAAATAAAGTAATATACTTTTCGTAAAAAGAACTACATGAAGCTGTCTGATACTTCAAAATATTTGGATATATAGCTGATACACCATAAAACTTAAGGTATTCAGCCCTTGTTGCTCTCAACGTTAAATGACTAAATTCATGAAGCAATTTTTACGCTGGATAATTTTGGGAGGAACGCTGTTTTTTTTAGGGAAAGCTCTGAAGGACAATTGGATTGAGGTAACTGCTATCCGCATTGATGATGTAGGATGGGCAATTATGGCGATCGCAACAGGGGTAACTTTACTAGCTCATACTTGGGCAGGCTGGATCTGGACTTGGATTCTGCAAGAGTTAAATCAACCTGTATCATCTCCCCAATTCATCCAAGTTTACCTAAAAACGAACATAGCTAAGTATTTACCAGGTAATATCTGGCATCACTACGGGCGAATTGTCGCCGCCAAAAATGCCAATATTCCTACAGGTGCAGCCACCTTAAGCGTTTTGCTAGAACCGCTACTCATGCTAGCGGCTGCTTTAATCATCATTGTCTTATGTAGTAGCCAATTTGCAGCAGCTAATACTACCCTTGTTATCCAAATACTACAATTTCTGAGTTTAGCTGTAGTCCTTAGTGCGATTCATCCGTGGTTTTTGAACCCCGTTATTCGTTTTTTGTATAAATTAAAAGCAAAAAAGTCTGCTGCTACAACTCAATCAACTGTTCCCTTCAGTCTTAAAAACTACCCTTTGCGCCCTTTGTTAGGAGAAGTGGGCTTTATGGGACTACGCGCCACTGGGTTTATACTAACTATGTTCGCCTTGGGTTCGTTGAATGCGAATCAAATTCCTTTGTTATTCGGGGCTTTTAGTTGCGCTTGGTTGTTGGGGTTTGTTATACCTGGTGCGCCTGGTGGGTTAGGTGTGTTTGAAGCGACTGCGTATGAACTTTTACGACACCACTTTCCATCTGCTTTAGTATTTAGTGCGATCGCTCTATATCGCCTCATCAGTATTTTAGCTGAAACTGCGGGTGCTGCCTTAGCTTGGTTAGATGAACGCCTTGCGAAATCCTGAATCAGGCAAAACTCATTTTTATCTATCTACTTTCATCTGTGAAAACACACGATAACTATCCAGATTTAATTGCTGATTACTGCTTTGTTCTTCTTTCATCTTAATCAAGTTATATTCTACATTTTCTGCATAAATTGCGAACGTGATATTAAAAATCTCGATAAAATTTATTACCCCTTTGCATTCCTCTTCGGAATAGTTTTCGTAAAAACGAATCAAATGAGCAATCCGGGTTTCTAAATGTCTCCGAGAATTTTTACAAATCAAAATAATCTTTAATAATATAATTACTAGGGTTAGAGCATGACCTTGACCAATTAATAAAATAAATAATTGCGAAGGTTCTTTAGAATTTTCTGTTGTAAAGTAATCAATCACTCGATTACAGGTTCTCAAGAACAATTCTTTAGTGATAATTTCTTGATTATAATTTGTCTTCCATAACGATAAACTATGTGCAAACTGCCGCCGCCAAGTTTCGACTGATTCTTGATTTTCTACAGGAAAAAATAGGTATTTTTCTAGGCTTTTTTTAAATTCTTTCAGAGTTTGATTTTCCGTTTGCTTGATAAAAATATGGGCGATATTATCATGGCTAAATACGCCTTTTTTTAAGACAATTGCTTTTATTAAGCGCAGAGCTTGATCTCCCAAAATACTGGGATTTTTATAGCGTGTTGTGCTTGAGACAGCAGATTGAGAACGAGCAATATACATTGCTAGTTCAAACTTAAATTTGTCTTTAATCTGTTTAGAAAGCCTTCTAGCAGCTTCTTGTTGCTCTTTAGGGTTCTTATTATTAACAGATTGATCGATCAATAAATAGGAAGTGTAGCGATTAGCCCAATGACCTTTAGATGATTCTTCATATTTAGTAGCAAATAATTTCAGCTCCTTGTAATCTTTGCTGTTAGCAAACTTCTCTAACCAGATTTTACAAGTTTTTACTACTGGAGGATTATTGTCTTGGATTTTCAGATTTTCATGAACAAATAAATTAACTAAGTCTTGGATATATTTGTCTTTTCGGTTAGTTTTCCAATTATTAACTATGATGTAGCAACACCGCTTAAGTGTATTGTATAATTCTTCCTCGTTATCATCTAAAAAAACACTATATATTCCAGGTATATAATCGGAATCTTCGCAATCAAGACCGTCTATAAATAAATTTTTTAATTCTCGTAAAACATCTTCTGGTGGCAATTTATTGACAATTCCCATAAAGAAGCTATAAACCTCTTCTTGGGCAGTTTGCACATCTAATTGTCTAGAGTTAGACGTAACACAATGGGAATTTTCCTGACTAATTGATAAACGATTAGCGGTCATTTCAGTTATCAGGACAAAAAGACTTCCTGTTCATATTATTACCAGCTTAACCTTGGCGAACAGGAGCATCAATCTATTCTTCAGAAATTCAGTCATCTTTTTACATAAATTTGATTAACTAGGGCTATAAATAAAGTATTAAAGATAAATTGTTTAATTCTTCATCAAATGGTTCAGTAAAATTACTTATTTATCGCTAGAAAAGATCACACATAAATACATGTATATGGGCGAGTTTATCTATAAATTTAGATATAATCCGCCCATATGTACAGTGACTAATTATTTGTCGTCGTGACAAATTAATGTCATCGATTAAATCCTTACTCAGTATAGGTTATAGCGGTTTAGAAGAATATGGGTTGTAAACAATTGGGACTTCCAAAGAATAAATTATTCCAAGAAAAACAAGAGACAGGTTTTCTCAAGAATGATAACCATTTTTAGGGGGGGGAAGAAAAGGGGTTGCCGAGGGCAACCCCTTTTCTTCCCCTCATCTATGCATGAATAATCTATACACTTGTCGTCTGCTTTGAAGTTAAACAGTGTAAATAAGGGATGTTTTCTAGCTAAATAAATGCTGTTATTAAAATCAAATAACTTTTGTTTTACTACAACAAATATCAATAAACCAATTACCTAAATTTGGGAAAACTTCATGAGTAGAATCGGTTAGCCGCTCAATCTGCTTTTCAATTTGAGCCATAGCTTTTTTTGTAAGCTTTACCCCATTATCATAAGTTTTGTGTACTAGCTTAACTACTGGATGAAAACCTTTCCATTTCATAGTACTAGCAAACTTTAAAGCCGTCTCCACTTCATCTAAAATGCTGCCATTCCAATGATTCTCTAGTATTGCCCATGTCCTTTCTATTGGATTATATTTACTATGATAGGGCGGATAGTAAGCTAAACGTATATTTACTTGATGTTTTTGGGCAAATTCTACTATACGTTTCATAAATTGGGTACGCCGTGAACTGTTCTGTGGCCCATTATCTTGATTGAGAAGTAGGGTTTGAATATCGGAAAAACGATGCTTTTGTTCTAACCAAAAATCTTCTAAAATATCAACAATAAAATCGCTTGTAACTTTCGACTCTGTAAAGTACAAAAATAGCTCATCAAGCTCTGGAAGAAAGATACCATAAGGAGTTACAGTTGTTTTTGGATTATAATCATGGTCATCAGCTTTCGCTCCATCCCGGCTTTTACCCCCTCGATCAAATGAGCCAATCTTAACGCGAGCTTTTCCGTCCATACTTAGACGTAAAACACTCTTATCTTCCGAAGCATCAATATTAACTATGTCTAGTTGCTCAAAGATTGCATCAGTTTGTGGGATTTTTTTTGAGGCTGAACTTTCTTTACCCTTCTGAGCTTGTAACCTAAATTATTCAATTTGACTCGAATTGTTTCTGATGTATGTAAATTTTCATCGCTATAACCATATTTTTCGATTAATTGCTTTCTGACTTCGGCAGCACTGAGTCTGGTATATAGTCTTTGACTTTTAAAACTAGGGTCAATTTGACTTTGTAAATCTACTATATTTTTTATATCTTCTAAAAGATTTGGCAAATGTTCTTCTGCTTTATAACGTCCTTTCGCACTCATATTATCAAAGCAAGTAATACCGCTTTCTAATTCTCTTATTCCTTTTCTAATAGTATCTCGATTCCATCCTAATTTTGATTGTGCAAGCCTTTGCCCTCCTAAACCTAAGCCCTGAACTGTCTGTGCCATAAATTTACGCTTTGCTGCACCTTTTAATTGACATGCAGTTTCAATTAACAACTTTTTGAGAGAATCAGTTAATACTATAGCCACCAGTTACCACACCCAAAAACTCTGTCATTATTCAAATTACTACAAAAGGGGGATGAAGGGGCTGCCGACGGCAGCCCCTTCATCCCCCTTTAAAATGATTATCATTATTGCTGATGGAATAGTTTATTTTCTGGAAGTCCCTTAATGTCTTTTTTTTCGAGTCAATTGATGTCTTTGCAGGGCACGGCACATACAACTCGTACTTACCCATTGATTGTAAGTTTGTCCCCAATACTCGCAGTATTCACTCAAGGCCGCATCTGGATATTCTTCTACCATTTGGGCAAGTTGGGTTTTGTATTTATCCAACTCACTTTTGATACTCCCACCCTGTTTTCCTGGCTCCACATGACCTTTGATTTTCTTTTGTTTGAGCAATTTTTGTACAAAGGCTTTGCTCACATCGAATCGAGAGGCTACAAGTCTTATAGATGTATTTCCTTGCTCATATGCTTTGACTATTTTTTGCCGAAAATCAATGGAGTAAGGTTTCATTTTTAACTTTGATGCACTGGTTTTACTGTACTACACTTACCTGCAATCTGCTGTAATTACAGAGTGTATTATCAGCGACATGAATTTGTCACCGCTAAACTAGCGAGATCTAATTTGTCGCGATGACAGATAATCTGACTCAACGACATTAATCTGTCACCAATGACAAATAATTAGTCACTGTACACCCGCCAAATCGACCAAACCGAAAAATTCAAAAAAGGCTTAGTCCAAAAACTGTTTATTTGAAAAAAGGGAACAAAGAATAAAATAAAGATATTACCTATTAACTAATAGAAAATATGGAGATTTAAGCAATGCTGAACTTGCAAATTACCAAAGAACAAGTATTTAGTTTACTTGAACAATTATCTTGGACAGAACAACAGGAGATTTTGCAATATCTGAGTCAAAAACTCCATAGTCAACCAGTTGATAGTCAATCTAATCCTGATCATGCTTCAGAGCATCCCATTAACCAACTCTCAGGAAAAATTACAGCTTTTCGAGGAGTTAATGCTTTAGCTTGGCAAAAGCAAATTCGGAGTGAGTGGGATGAAACTGGATTATCTCATTGATACTAATATTTTCATCTCATTGTTCAATCAAGAATTAACCCAACCCATACCCAATGGTAACATAGGTTATTCTGTCATCACAAGTATTGAGATTTTATCTTTTAAGGGTTTATCTTCGCAGGAAGATAATTTAATTCGCTCAACTCTAAAAACTCTTATCGAAGTATCTCTAGATACGACTATTGCTGAAAAAACAATTCAATTAAGGCGAAAATATAGCTTAAAGATGCCTGATGCTGTTATTCTTGCGAGTGCCTGAGAGTGTGCAGCAGTGTTGATTACCAATGATAAACAATTGTCTAAAATCAGCGAAGTACAGGTTCTTTCTTTGCCAACGAAAAGTTAGCTAGGGGATAGCGAATAAAATCAAAGTATTACCAATTACCAATCACCCATTACCAAAAAAATGATCGCAGCCAAAGACAAAGCCCCCCACCTCACCCCGGACGAGTATTTTGCCTGGGAAGAACAGCAACTAGAAAAACACGAGTATATCAACGGCGAAGTTTACGCTATGACTGGCGGTAGCGTTAATCATAGCCGTATTGCAATTCGATTTACGACTATGTTTGATACCCATTTAGACGCTAGTAGTTGCATAACAGGTAACTCAGACCTGAGAGTTAATATTGTCGGCACTAATAACTATACCTACCCAGATGCCAGCGTTACCTGCGACGATCGCGATAAAACCACAACCCAATATATTACTTACCCCTGCCTCATTGTCGAAGTCCTCTCCACCAGCACCGAAGCTTACGACAGAGGCGGCAAATTCCGAATGTACCGCCAAAACCCAGCCTTAATCGATTACCTACTAGTCAGTTCCACCAGCATCGAAATCGACCTGTATCACAAAAACGACGCAGGCGACTGGTTGATTATCAACTACAAAGCAGGCGATACAATCGAACTCAAAAGCATTAACCTCAATTTCCCTATTGAACAAGTCTATCGCGGTTTAACCCTCACCCCAGAAACCCCAACAGACATCATTAGGGAATAGTTAGTAGGTAATACTTTTATCCCATTCCCCACTCCCCTATGCCCTAAACCGAAGCTGAACTTGAACAAAAACTGATTGAACGTCTAACAACAGGATTGCGCTACGAACCTGTCACCCTTCGCAATGCCGAAGACCTCAAAGCCAACCTTAAAACCCAACTGGAAAAACATAACCACATCAAACTCAGCGACACAGAGTTTAAAAGCATCCTCAACCACCTCGACAAAGGTAACGTCTTTGACCGAGCTAAACGCCTGCGCGACAAAATGGAACTCAGCCGCGACGATGGCACCACCTTTTACCTAGAATTCCTCAACACCGAACACTGGTGTCAAAATCAATATCAAGTCACCAACCAGATTACCCAGCAAGGCAATTACAAAAATCGCTACGACATAACCTTGCTAATTAACGGCTTGCCCCTCGTCCAAATTGAACTCAAACGCCGAGGGCTAGAACTCAAAGAGGCATTTAACCAAATCAACCGGTACCAACGCCATTCCTACGGCGCAGACAATGGACTGTTTCAATATATCCAAATTTTCGTCATCTCCAACGGTGTCAATACCCGCTACTACGCGAACAACCGCAAACAAGAATTTAAACAAACGTTCTACTGGGCAGACCAAGAAAACAACCTCATAACCCAACTAGAAGACTTCACCGACAGCTTTCTGGAGAAATGCCACATCTCCAAAATGATCTGTAAATACATTGTCCTGCACGAATCCGACAAAGTGCTGATGGTGCTGCGCCCCTATCAATATTACGCAGTAGAAGCCATCATTGAGCGAGTCAAGGATACCGATAAAAATGGCTATATCTGGCACACCACCGGATCAGGCAAAACCCTCACCAGCTTCAAAGCTGCCCAAATTCTCACCCAAATACCCAAAGTGCATAAAGTGCTGTTCGTCGTCGATCGCGCTGACCTTGACTACCAAACCAGTAAAGAATTTAATTATTTCAGTCCTAATTGCGTAGACACCACTGACAACACTAAACAACTGGTAGAACAAATGGCTGGGGATAACCCCCTCATTGTCACCACAATTCAGAAACTCAACCGTGCGATCAAATCCCAACGCCATGAAACCGCAATGGAGAAGCTCAAAGATAAGCGCATTGTGTTTATCTTTGACGAATGCCACCGTTCCCAATTTGGTGAAACCCACAAAAATATCGTCAAATTCTTTACCAAAGCCCAAATGTTCGGCTTTACCGGGACTCCCATCTTTGCCGATAACGCTGCTAGCAACGAACACGGTAAACGCACTACCAAAGACCTATTCCAGGAATGTCTGCATAAATATGTGATCACTAATGCGATCGCCGATGAAAACGTTCTTAAATTTTCCGTCGAGTATTGGGGCAAAATCAAACGCAAAGACGGCACGCTGATCACAGAGCCAAAATTAGACCGAGAATTCTTTGAAAATCCCGACCGAATTTCTCTAATTGTCGATTGGATTATTGCAAACCATAACCGTAAAACTCACGGTAGAAAATTCTCGGCCATGCTCTGCGCCAGCAGCGTAGACACCCTAATTACCTATTACGACACGTTCAAAAACAAACAAAAACAGGGATTACATGATCTACGAGTGATCACAATTTTTACTCCTGGCTATAACGAAGAAGACCAAGACGCAAACGGCTTAATTGGAGAACCCGATTTTAATATCAGCACAGATCCGAGCAGCCGTAGCCATAGCCGCGACAAACTGAATCAATTTATCGCGGACTATAACCAAATGTACCAAACCCAACATTCCGCCAAAGATAGTCAGGCTTTCTATGCCTACTATAAAGATATCGCCAAGCGGATGAAAGACCGCGATCGAGAAAACTTTCAGGATCAGGAACGTGCCGATATTCTGTTAGTCGTCAATATGTTTCTCACAGGTTTTGATGTCAAAAAACTCAATACACTTTACGTTGACAAAAATCTGAAATACCACGGGTTAATTCAAGCATACTCCCGTACTAATCGCATCTTGGGCGAACTTAAATCTCAGGGGAATATTGTTTGCTTTCGCAATCTTAAGGACAATACCGATCAAGCCGTTGCCCTTTTTTCCGATCCCAATGCCAACGAACAAATTTTCATTGAACCCTACGAATACTACATTGAGGAATTTAATAAAGGTTTGCAAGAACTGAGAGCGATCGCCACTATCCCTAACGATGTCAATAAGCTTATTAGTGAAGACGACCAAGTTAAGTTTGTTAAAGCCTTTCGTAATCTGATCCGTTTACAGAATGTAAGTAAATCATTCACTGAATTTAGTTTTTCTGACTTGAATCTGGATGAACAAACCTTTGAAGATTATAAAAGCAAATATCTGGACATCTATGATAGAACGCGATCCAAACCCGATGACGAGAAAGAATCTTTGGTTGAAGAAGTCGATTTTGAACTGGAACTGATCCAGCGAGACATCAAGGATGATGCTACCCAGAAAGATTACCAAAATCAGAAAGCGTCTATCCTTGAGCTAATCGGGAAAGAAGTTCAACTACGCAGCAAGCGGGATCTGCTTGAGAAATTTATCGAAGAGCGGCTACCCACCCTCGAACCCGAAGAAAAAGTCGAAACCGTCTTTCAAGACTTCTGGACTCAAGAACGTGTTGAAGCGATTCAGCAACTCTGCCTAGAGGAAAATCTCAAAGTCGAAGCTGTTAATCAAATGATTGCCGACTATAAATTTTCTGGGAAAGAGCCATTAAGGGAAACTGTGTTGAGTGCTTGCAACGAGAAACCGAAATTATTAGAGCGTAAAAAAATCTTTGCGCGAGTCGTATCAAAATTACTCGACATCATCAACAAATTTGATGACGATCTTGGTGAGCTTGGGGAGGAAGAATAAAACAGTTTTCAAAGCAGGCGATCGTCCCCCAGTGCGTAGCAACAAATAAAGCGATCTTCCTCCTGTTCTCAATCCTAAGTAAAGCGATCGCCAATCGCCCCTCACAAACCACCTGCTTTTGACAATTAGTTGTCTATCGCTATGTCGTTTTGCGATTGCTGTAATCGATGTGCTGTTGCTTCAAGCTTTTGAATCGCTTCATTCAGATCAAGCTCGATTAGTACTTGTATACAGTGTCCACTCGGCTTGCCCTTTCTCCGAGCCGCCTCATCCAGTAATGAATCCCGAACAGATTTAAGCCAATCTAATTCCTCAAATAATTTTTCATTGTTGCCATCGAACTTATATCGTTCTTTTATTGCATGACTAATAGTCATCTGATGTGCAAATTTGAGTCGTAGTAACCCTTCTACAAATTCAGTTATTTTTATGTCTTTCAATATAGGTATTTCAGCATATCTCAGTCCTGGCACGCCCCAGCCATGCGAATTATTTAAGGAAATTATCTCGCGGAATTTCCATTGATCGCTTTGCATGATAGCAAGTAGCTCTCTCCTAAGATTAGGCAAAATCTCAATCCTTGCTGACTCTTGAGCTTTTTCAACGTATGTACAAAAATCTTGAAATTCTTGAACTTTTTCGCCTTGAAACGCAAGCCCCATGTATCCCCCAAACATACTTTCATACGTAGAAACTGAATAAGATGCCAGTTTTGATTGATTATTATTTTTCAGCCAATCAATAAAGAGCTTTGAATTAGTCAAAATTTCTTCTTTAGTTTTTGAATATAACCCGATGTCAGAAAAATAGAGTAGAAGCCCTGTTACATGCTTTAGGATTCCGAGATCGGAAAATTCCGTGTCTCTGTTTAAGTATTGTGTTTCAACTTCATTGAGCAAAATAATAAATTCGTCATCACTAAGATGATGAAAATGCCATAATTTCATCCATTTGGGTGTATTTTCATCTTGAAAATATATACTGCTAGCAAGTGATTGATTGAGTTCTTGTAAATCTAAGATGCCTTTATCAAAAAAAGTATGCCACCATCTTGTGCTAGGAAATGGATCGTACAACCTTAACGAAGGATATTTACTAATTACTTCCTGAAGTGTTTTTCCTTCGCTATCATTCTGCCCTGTATCTGAATTAGTGAACCTAGGTCTAATCTCCATTCTCATATTTGCAGATTCTTGTAGCAAACTGCCGATATCTTTAGGCAGCATTTTACCACTTCTAATTTCAATTGAAAAAGGCACAAGGAACCTTAAAATTTCTTGAAGGAGTTCCGGCTTATTTTTCGCTTTTTCTGGTAGTACATGAAAAATCTTTTCAAAATTGAAAACAACTTGCTTCAAAGTTCTTAGATTTTTGCATTGTGCTTGCTGGTATAAGTCTTGGATTAATTCAGTATTGTCAGACAATAGATTGCTAGCATCTTGATTTTTTACCCCTTGTAGAAAGTTTTCGAGTGCCTTGTCAAATTCTAGGGAAATTGCAAGAGGTTGACCAATTAGTTTTTCTTTGAACACTTTGAAATCGTCTTTATTTAGCCTTTCCTCGTCGGCAACAATAATTACTTTTAATTCCTTGTGTTCTACAAAACTGTTGATATATCCCAGTATGTTGACGAGATTTATGCTACATCGCTCTAAATCATCAAATATCAAAATACTTTGTTCAAGATTTGTAAAAAGCTCAGTAAGCTTTATACTTGGAGTTGTAAGATTTAATGTTGCATCATTATTTAAATCTAGTTTTAAACTATTCTTTAAAACTTGTGTAATAAGATTTCTTCCTATCGCCACTGGCTTGGATGCTAGAAAAGGAATTTGTTGTTGCAAGAAAGCTTCTTCTATTTCAGAAAATGAAGTCACTCCATTAAGGCTGACATACAAGCATTTCCGCTTTTTCTCCCTTAAGCTTTCGCAGTACCTTTTGATGAACCATGTCTTACCAGATCCCCACTCTCCTTTAAGTAAAACCGCAAATCCAGGCGGATCAGGTAAATTACAGTAATAATCTAAATACTCTGTGACATGGCTGTTATCTGACGGGTTATGCTGTGTGATGTTGCTTACAAAATTACTAAAGTTAATGCTTTCTCGTCGTTCATCTTGGCAGCGATCGCCTGACAATAAAAAACACGCTCTTAAAATACGTGCTTTTTTCTAGTATCAGTCGGATGATTCTATCCCATATTTTCAGTAACGGAAAGCAATCGCACTCCCTGAAGCTAAACACAAAGAAATTTCCCTAGCAGCAAAATACTCCTGAAACGTTAGGTGAAAAAGGGAATAATACCGATGTAACCGGAATTGATATCAATCTTTATTTATACCAAACTTCTATAATTTTAATTCCAGACTAAAATTACCGAACAATATCTTGCCCAATTCCTTTTGAGTCTCATCGGGTTGAACTGCCAATTATTTATCAGTTAGAACATGATGGAGATGTTCTAGAATTCTACGATCAACCACCGCAAATTAAACTTGACTATCAAGCAAGTAACGGATGTAGATTAGGCGTTTTACACACCCCAGATTTCTTTGTCATCCGAACCAATTCGGCTGGTTGGGAAGAATGTAAAACTGAGCAGGATTTGAAAAAACTAGCAGAGAAAAACCCCAATCGTTACTTTTACTCTCAAGAAGATAATCAATGGCATTGTCCGCCAGGAGAAGACTATGCTAACCAGTTTGGGCTTTATTACCGCATTCGCTCAGATCGTGAAATCAATTGGGTTCTGCAACGTAATCTGCAATTTTTAGAAGATTATTATCGCTCAGAATCTCTAGTAGTGGAAGAAGCGATCGCTCAATCATTACTTGCAGTTGTGTCATCTCAACCAGGAATCACTTTAGCAGAATTACTCAATCGGTCAACAGGAGCTAAATCTGACGATATCTACACCTTAATTATTCAAGAGCAAATCTATATTGATTTAAATGCTACACCACTAGCTGAACCAGAAAGATGTCTAATCTTCCGTGACGAACAAACTGCTAGTGCTTATAGATTAATGGTTGAGCAACCAAGTGTAAGTCTTCCGGCTATCTCTCCTGTAGTCAATATTGTTACTGGAGCAACTGTTAGTTGGGACGGCAAAGGTTTAAATATCATCCATGTTGGAGAAACAGAGGTTATACTTGGCGCAGAAAATAGTCAGTTAATTGAACTCAAAAAAGCTATATTTGAGAATCTGGTTCGCCAAGGAAAAATCACAAGTCTCCAAACACCAGAAAAAACAGCTATTAGCACAGAATCTTGGCAGCGATTTTATCAAGCTAGTCCTGAAGACCAAGCAGAAGCTCTTGAACGCTACAAAACTATCGAACCTTACTTAAACGGACATCCTCCAGAAAACGAAACAATACCAGCCCGTACCATCCGTCACTGGAAAGCTAAATATTTAACTGCACTTCAAAAATACGGTTGCGGCTACATTGGGCTTTTGTCCCATCGCAGTGTCAAAGGTAATCGTCAGCGCAAGCTGCCCGAAGACACCTTAGCAATTATGGAGAAGTTTATTTTAGAAGACTATGAAACTCTTAAACAGAAAAGAATGTGGGAGGTTCACGCGGCTTTAGTTCGAGCTTGCGAAGAATCTGGTGTAATTGCTCCCAGCTATAAAGCATTTACCAAAGAAGTACAACGCCGGACTGGTTACGAACAGACTAAAAAACGCCAAGGTCGTCGTGCCGCTTATCAGCATGAATCCTTCTATTGGGAGCTTGCTATAACAACCCCAAGACACGGCGATCGCGCTTTTGAAATTGGGCATATAGATCATACTGAGTTAGATGTAGAGCTAGTTTGCTCTGATACAGGTCGCAATCTTGGCAGACCTTGGGCAACATTTCTCGTAGATGCTTATTCACGGCGATTGCTGGCAGTTTACCTAACGTTTGACTCACCCTCATATCGTTCTTGCTTAATGGTGCTAAGAATTTGTGTCAAGCGTCACGGCAGGCTTCCCCAAATTGTAGTGGTAGATAACGGTGCAGAGTTTCACAGCGTTTACTTTGAAACACTACTAGCTACTTTTGAATGTACAAAAAAGCAAAGACCCCCAGCCAAAGCTCGTTTTGGTTCGGTTTGCGAACGTCTATTTGGAACTTCCAATACTCAATTTGTCCATAACTTACTTGGTAATACACAAATAACTCGTAATGTCCGCCAAGTCACCAAGTCAGTTAACCCTAAAAATCAAGCCGTATGGACACTTGGTTTACTTTATGAATACCTTTGTGCTTGGGCTTACGAAGTTTACGATAATAGACGAACATCCGGCACTTTTCCAGAGTCCGAGGGATGCGTTTGCTGCGGGCATGGCAATTGGTGGCAGTCGGGTTCACCGCATGATTTCTTACGATGAAAACTTCCAGATTCTTACCCTACCTACAACCTCAGAGGGAAAAGCAAAAGTTCAAGTTGGACGTGGTGTAAAAATTAACTCAATCTACTACTGGTCTAATAGTTTCCGCGATCCCCAAATTGAAAATATCGATGAAGCGATCGTCCCAGAAACACTTGTAGTGTATGAGCAGTTTTAATTATGACAAGACTTAATGGATTTCCTCTTGAACTCCTCACACGATCTGCGACAGAAAGGCTTGCTTACTTTGAAAATTACACCGTAGCGCATCCTCGACTTAAAGAAGTTTATGAAATTCTCATGCGAACAATTGCTGAACCCGCAGGAGCATCATTTATCTTTGTTTATGGCCCTAGCGGTATCGGTAAAACAACTTTGCGACTGCGCGTTGAGCAAAAATTAACAGAACTAGCATTACCTAAACTGGAAAGCGATCGCGCTCATGTTCCTGTTGTTGGTATTGAAGCTATAGCCCCAGAATCGAGATACTTCAACTGGAAAGAATACTACACACGCGCCTTAATTACCTTGGAAGAACCATTAATCGATCACAAGTTTGATTACGGTGTGCGTGGTATCTCTCGCGATAATTTTGGCAAAATTAATGTTGAGTCGAAAGTCGTTGCGCCTGCTCTACGCAGAGCCTTAGAAAATGCTCTCATCCACCGTCATCCAGAGGTGTCCCTACTGTTATGAGGAGTGGTGTTCCTCGAAAGACAAAGTAATTTACGAACCTTTAATTTGGTTTTTTGAGGCAGTTACACTTTGTCATTGGCACAATCAGTCTTTATACCAACAATGTCCTCATTGCAAACGAGAGCTTCCTCCTCTGGCTTCTTATTCCAGACCAGGTTATTGCCCTTATTGCTTAAAATGGCTTGGCGTTACTGCTAATTACCCGTCTTCTGATAAAACCCCACCGAGCAAGGAAGAGATTATTTGGCAAACATGGGTTATCAAGACTGTTGGAGAATTACTTGCTAATACCCCTCACCTACCAAAACCTTTGAAAAGGGAAATAGTTGCTCAAGCGTTCTGTAGGTACGTAAACCAATTTACTGAAGGAAACACAGCTGCTTTTGCGCGTATGCTTGAAATTCCTAAAAACAAGGTTTGGATGTGGCAGATGGGAAAAGTCTTGCCAGAACTGAATGTGATTTTGAAAATCTGTTTTACTCTTCAGGTATCTGTGCTAGATTTTTTGACTCAAGAGACTCTTAAGGAGACTTCTAGTAAATTTCCTGCTACGCCTCAAAACCAAGTGAGAGATAGCAGTACAAAAAAGCTTGAAGTAAAGTTTGATAGCGATCGCACTCAAAAATTACTTGAAAATGTGCTTCAAACGAATGAACAACCACTACCTATGACAGCAGTAGCGAAACGCCTTGGGTATCCTAAGCGAGTTCTCTACAGGCATTTTCCAGAGCTATGCCGAGCGATTTCAGCCGAGTACGTTAAGTATATGAAAGAATCTCGCCTCAAACGAATCGACCAGTGTTGCGAGGAGGTAAAACTAGCTGTTAGGCAAGTTTACACTGAAGGTATTTATCCTAGTGAAGCAGCTATTTCAAAGCTATTGGCTAAACCAGGATGTTTTCGCGATAAAAAAGTTCGCGCTGCTTTAAGGGCAGCGCGAAGAGAAATCTGTTTGGAACCATAACCTTGCCACCCTTTATTGGAAGCATAAGCTTGCCGTTACGGCAAAGTTATGGGTAAAGTCACAATTGAAGCCTTTAGGTATTTTAAATTTTTAGTGGGGGTGGAGGGACTTGAACCCACACGACCTTTTACGGTCAACGGATTTTCATTCTCCCGCAGTTTTCACTGCACCTGATGACAGTAGCCTGCTCAGATTTTGAGAATTGGACTCTCCCTTTACCCTCGACTTAACGTTAGGGTAGCTCCCGTCGGGTCTCTGCACCTTCCGAACAGTTCATGAGTTAGGAGTTAGCAGTTATGAGTTTAAATTTACTCACCACTTAACACGGGCTAAACGCCTCGCTACCGCTAACATGACTCAGGACTTTTTTCGGCTTGGCTCAGGATTGCCATGTCTGTCACCAGATTTAGGTTTCCCTGAGTTTGAGAGCTTCCACTTGAAGGATTTCTCTTTCAAGGCTCAATTATTTAAGTCCGTAGCGTCTACCATTCCGCCACACCCCCAAAGGTGTTTGGCAACTAGTGTAACTAGTTATTTTTTAGAGGTAGCAAATACCTCCTTATCTATTCCACCATCAATTGTGTCTTTTGTCCAACTAGATTGAAAATATTTTTTCCAGATTGGGCGATCGCTTCAGAGAGTTGAAAGTCTTCTTAGTTTTCTCGTAATCATCTGGATGAGTTTTCGATTTTGTCTGACTAGAGCATTTTTTGTTAGTGGATTCACATAATAGCATGATATTAGCTTTTGTCATGAAATCCGTTGAATCGTCCTCAGTAAAAGTACTCCAGCCCGCCAAAGCTGCGCTTTCGCCTCTTCGTTAGCGGTTTCGAGGAATTCTGGCGCAGTTATGTTGAAAGCATTATGACTATACTTCTCTCTTGTCTGTCTCTTCAGCCTATGATGGAAAACAGATGCTTAAGACTTGAAAGTTATGATTGTCGCCCTGCTATATCTGATTTTGGCTGGAGCTTACCTTCTGGTAATCCCCATTGCTGTTTTGCTGTACCTGAAGCAGCGTTGGTATGTAGCTAGCTCTATTGAGCGTGTCTTTATGTACTTTTTGGTGTTTTTCTTCTTTCCGGGTCTGTTGGTTCTATCGCCGTTTGCAAATTTTCGACCCCAACGGCGACAAGTTCAAGTTTAACGAGATTGGTAGGTCATAACTCTCATGCGACGGATTGACGCGATTGGAATTGGCTTGGGTGTTTTTATTGCCGGCGGTTTGGCATACTTAGGATTGCAGCTAGTCGGTTTGGATAATCAAAAAGCTGGTATATGGAGCCAAGTCTTGCTAGTCAGTGCCTTAGTTGGCTGGTTAGCCACCTATTTTTTCCGTGCGGTGGGACAAAAAATGACCTACCACCAACAGCGGGAACAGTATGAGCAAGACTTTCTGCAAAAGCGGCTAGACGAGCTTACTCCCGAAGAACTAGCACGAATTCAAGCCGAAATAGAACAAGAAGAGCAATCTCAGGTGTAAAGTTATCATTGGTCAGTTGTTATTTGTCCTTTGTCATTAGTCATTTGTCCTTTACTAATGACCAATGACCAATGACCAATGACCAATGACCACTGACCACTGACTATTGACACTTGACTAAATGACTGCGATTTCTGATTGCTTTAAAACTCTTGGGCACAATCGTGAGTGCGCTCTGATTCCGTTTATCACTGCTGGCGATCCAGATTTAGAAACAACAGCAAAAGCCTTGCAGGTTTTAGATCGTAGTGGAGCCGACATTATAGAAGTGGGTATACCCTACTCCGATCCTCTGGCTGATGGGCCAGTCATTCAAGCTGCTGCTACCCGTGCTTTGCAAAGGGGTACGAAGTTAGAGCAGGTGCTAGAAATGCTGCAAGGGATTACTCCCAAATTGCGATCGCCGATTATTCTGTTAATCTATTACAACTCAATTTTGCACCGGGGAATTGAAAAATTTCTTGGGCAAATTGCTGCTGCTGGAGTCGCAGGATTGGTAATACCTGACTTGCCTTTAGAAGAAGCAGCAGGATTGCTCCAAGCAGCTAGTGAGATGGGAATTGACGTAATCTTGTTGGTAGCTCCCACTAGTTCTGCCCAACGGATCGAAGCGATCGCTCGTTCTTCTCAAGGATTTATTTATTTAGTCAGTGTGACTGGGGTTACAGGGGTGCGATCGCAACTGGAAAACCGCGTGTCCGATTTACTCAAACAAATTCGTAGTGTTACTGATAAACCGATCGCAGTCGGCTTTGGCATATCTGAAGCCGAACAAGCCCGACAGGTAAGGGAATGGGGCGCAGATGGTGCGATCGTGGGTAGCGCTGTTGTCAAACGGTTAGCCCAAGGAACACCAGAGCAAGGACTTTCGGCGATCGCCCAATTTTGCCAAAGTCTCAAGGCAGCCATCCAGACCACCAGCACCAGCACAAATACTTCTCTTGATGAGACCCAGAAAGTAGATTAAAAAAGTATAACAGTATAGTTTTTCTCTCCTTATTTGGTAGACAATTTGACCATTATGGTCTTGAATATTAACATCAGATATGATGATGTAAAAAAACTAGCTGATAGAGTCGCTTATAGTTTGAGTATTATGTGAAATTAACTAGGCATAATTTATGAGTGTGAGAGTGAGTCGGTCACAAATGATTATAGTTACGTCGCAATCGAGGAGCAAAGGCGATGAGTGAGAGTATGGCGTTTATCGGTGGGGTTGCTGTAGCTGGGCTGGCGGCTCTGGTATTGCTCAAAGGAACAAATACCCCTCTACAGCCTAACTTTGCTGTTGCTCCGCAAATGCCAGGGACTGTAGTAGCGCCGGGAATGCAGCCACAAATGTATCCTTATGGGCCTTATGGGCAACCAATGTATCCCGGTCAAGTTCAGCCACCGACTACTCCCAATACTGACCAGCGTCTGGAGATGGAGAAACTGAACACGCAGATGCAGTTGGAGCGTTTAAAAAACGACAATGAACAGCTGAAGGTGCAAAATCAACAACTCCAAGGTCAAGTTCAAAATTTCAATACTCAGCAGCAGTGGCAACAAGCCCAGCAGTATAACCAACAAAAAGTAACAGCATTCCAGCCTCAAAGTTCTTGGTGGTCTTCACCTGTGCTTTGGGCTGTGGGAGGTGCAACTCTGACTATTGGTGGTGGTGTTGTCGTCGCTGGTGTATTGGCTTTGTTCTCGCCACGGCAGCGTCCAGCCCGTACTGTACAAGTGATTCACCCTTACCCAGGAAATACACCGCCCTTGGTTCCAGTCCGTCGTGCTGAGTTTCTGCCTGCTTCGCGGATGGAAGCAAGACGAGTTGAAGCCCAAGAATACGACGAGATGCACGGATAGGGAAAATAAAACCACAGATAAATATCGTTTCCAGATATAATCTGGAAACGATATTTATTGGGCTGCTGCTGCGAATTCGGGCGATGGCAGCCCGAATTTAGTTGTTCCCAGTTTCTGGCTGGGAACGATATAAACTGTGTTTACTGATAACTTTTAAAAGCTGCTTTTAGGAGTTTGTGTGCTATTGGGACTCTCTGTGGTTTCAGGTTGCTTAGTATCGGGAAGTTTCTGTTGGGTATTTTTCTGATTACCTTGATTTTCTAGCTGAGTTAGTGCTTGTTTTGCCAGATTTTCGGCTGCTTGTTTAAATAATGGTTCTATTCTATTTCGCCAGTATTTAGTATTAGGTAACTTTTCTGGATGGTTTCTATAATCTAAAACTTTATCCCATTTACCATCATCTATTGCTTTATTAATTTCATTAGATACTGCCTCTGCCTTTGCCCAATCTGACTGCCACTGGGCAATCATTTTGCTCGTCTCTTGGATACCAGAAGCAGCATTTGCCGGAACCGATCTTAAAAGTGCGATCGCTCCAATTATATCCCCGGAATCATACTTCTTTTTTGCTTGTTCTACAATATTGGCACTGTTATCATTAGGCTGCGCTCGTTGTGATTTTTCAGCATCGTCAGTTGACTTCTTCGGCTTTTCTGGTATTGGAGTTACCACATCCTGAGATTTTGGTTTTGGCTGGAGAATAGTTCGAGTCGCAATCAAGCTACTATCATCTACAATCCTAGTTGCAATGCCCTTTTCGCGTAGGCAAGAACCCCATTCCTGATTATTAGTTATCACGGTCGGGTGTGCCCAAGCCAAACGACCAGATTTAAGCTTAACTTCTATCCAACCTGCTTTTGTTCGCTTGCCAGTCACCTCGAAATTGGTGTTATTAGCAACAGTTTGCACAATATTATTAGAATTTATCGAACTAGGTTCAGAACGGATATTAGAATTTCCGACAACAACAGCCGAGCATTTGTTTGCTAAAGCCGTATCCTTACCTGTAAGATTTAAAGCAAAATTTTTCACATTTGGATATACATTTGCTACCAAGGCAGCTGCACCACCCGCTAGTAATATGCCAATTAATATCGGCCAGGGGTCGGATTTACTAGAGTCTTTACGCTCAGGTTTGGCAGGGATAGGATTTGCTGGTGCAACTGCAATAGTTTGCAGCCGAGATACTTGAGGCTGAGATTTGGCTGCTTGGCAACTAAAATTGTTGGCGGCTTCTTGAGGTGTGGAAAGTGCGGGTACTGGATTAATCGCGTCTTTACACGCTCGCAGTGCTTCCGTAGCATTTTGATAGCGGTCTTTGAAGTGATAACGCACCATCTTGGACAATACTGCCGCCAGTTGATGGTTTACAGTTACTGAATGCTGCCAGATAACTTCCCCTGTTTCCGGGTCTTCTTGCAATTCTGTT
This sequence comes from Nostoc sp. DedQUE04, assembly GCF_034530995.1. Taxonomy (NCBI): domain Bacteria; kingdom Bacillati; phylum Cyanobacteriota; class Cyanophyceae; order Nostocales; family Nostocaceae; genus Nostoc; species Nostoc sp. DedQUE04. The sequence goes on from NZ_JAVRCA010000042.1 coordinate 61,878, forward strand.
GGCTGTAATCCTGTTAATGCTTGAATGGCGATGATGCCAAGGGAATAGATATCGCTGTTAGGACGGGGTTTACCTTGCCCTTGTTCTGTAGGCATATAGCCAGGAGTACCGATAACCACTGTCGCAGATGCTTGTCCGCCCACTGTTACCAGTTGTGTACGCAGTTGTTTCACTGCTCCAAAATCAACTAAAACTAACTTATTATCTGAGGCACGGCGAATGATATTATCCGGTTTGATGTCGCGGTGAATCACGCCTTGGCGATGGACAAATTCCAGAATTTCTAGAACTTCTTGCAACAGTTGAATTACTTGGCTTTCACTCCAGCGCTTACCAGGTATAAGTTCCTCAGCTAGGGTATGTCCTTCAATATATTCTTGTACTAGATAGAATTCTTGGTTTTCGTCAAAGTACGCCAGCAACCTGGGTATTTGGTCATGGTTGCCCAGTTTTTCTAAAGTTTCGGCTTCACTGCTGAACAAGCGTTTAGCAGTATCAAAAACTCTGGGGTCAGTTCCGGGTTTGAGATGCTTGACAACGCAGATAGGATTGCCTGGTCGCCTAGTATCTTGGGCAATGTATGTTTGACCAAATCCTCCCATCGCGAGGACTCTAATTACTTGGTAACGATGGTCTAGTAGCTTGCCGATCATATTCTCTCCCCAGAGTTATTACCTAATTTTCCAGCTGGTAATAAATATCTCCAAATTTTCTTCATTGAAATCCGCTATCTTGAGAAAAGATTTAGATTAAAAACGCAGCTTTTTAATAAACGCAGACTGTTTATTTTTCTTTTAGTGCCCCTGTGTATTACCAATGCCACCTAAAATAACAAATCCAGTTGCATGGCAGCAGGCTGAAATCCTCATGCAACCTGCTTTCATTCGCGTTATCGACAATATCCGCAAGCAGCTCGATCAATCTTCTTGGACAGGAACTTACCATGATGTCCTGATTTGGCCGCCTAGCACCACTGATGAAATCAAAGCATTGGTGACTGAACTGTTACAAGCAATCGAAACTGCAACACCCCAAGAAGCAGATGAAATCAGAGGAACTCTGGCTCGTCTGCCGATGCCCCATCCAGGATATCATCTACGTTTGCAGCGTCAACAGCAAGAAGCGAGTATCGATTTGTGGGAACTGTGTTATGAAGTGTGTTTTATTGAATACAGCCAAGAGTTGGAAGTTGCTGATATTGATACTAGTTTAATCGATCAATTCGGTGAAGTCGATTGGCTGCGTTTGGATGCTAAGTCAAAGAAGTTAGTTGAGCAGGCGTTTGCTAAATTGCCAGAAGGTTAAAGCCCTGAGAATAGAATACACGAACAAAGCCCACACAAGTGGGCTTATAAGATAAGGCGATGCCTATATCATTGAAGAAGAATTTTTCTTCGATAGGATAGCAGGAAGATTCTTAATATTACTCGGTAAAGAGGATTTATTTTTGGATTCACTTAATCCTAAATACTGGAATCCCTTATAAATTGAAAGAAAAACAGTAGGTTTATTGCTCGTAGTTTATTTAGAACGCAGTAGGCGAACACGTATTATTTCTGCCCGTCCAGCTACCAACATAGAAAGAAAGTTATATGAACAAGGATGATGAAGAACTCGAACTATACTTAAAGCCCCGTAGTACAGAAACAGTATCAATAAAAATACCAACAGATGCGTTAGAATCGCTCAAAAAAGTTGCAGCTAATCGAGATATGACACTTGAAGCGTTACTCAAGTTTTACATTGGGCAGAATTTGCGGCAAGATTTAGCTAAATTCTTTTCTGAGCGGCTACTGGAATCAACCGCTAAAGTTCTAGCAAAGCAAGCACATCGAATCCAAAGAGGAAATTTTAAGCATCATTCAAGAAATTCAAGCTGAAGCAACTCTTTAGTTACCTGCCAGCAAAGAGTAACAGATAAATTAAGGAACAAAAAATGTCTAATAAAACAAACTACACCGAAGCTTGCAATAATTTTGAAAAAATTTACGAAGAAGCAATTAGCACTCGTGAACCTGTAGTTGTTAATCGTGAAGGTGCAGAAAGTGTATCCGTTATACCTACTGCGGAACTTAACAGCATTATAGAGACAGCATATTTGTTCCAGTCACCTGAGAATGCAGCACGTCTTTTAGATGCTTTACAACGTGTTAAGGCTAAGACTAATGTGCCTCAAACTATAGACGAGTTGCGTAAAGAGTTCTCGCTTTACGAAGAAGAGTAAATAAATTTAATGTCGGATAATTTAGAACCAGATGCACTTCCCCAATCTGAAGTTTCTCAAGAGGATAATTTAGAACGCAACCTCGTTTTTGACCGGAAGTTTCTGGAAGACCTTACCTACTGGGTAGAAACAAATAGAAAAACTGCACTCCGCGTCTTATCTTTAGTTGAAGAGATTAGGCGGAATCCCTTTGAAGGTACAGGCAATCCTGAAAGATTGAGATACTATGATGCAAATGTATGGTCGCGCCGAATCACTCAAACTGACCGGATTGTTTACGTAGTAAGTGATGACCGAATCGAGTTTATTCAGGCACGATACCATTATAGCGATCGCTAATTTCATCATTAAATAATCTAATCTTAAAAAAGAGCGATCGCGATGAATCGCCGTTATCACTCTCATAACGACAGAACTTAATGTCGTAACGACAGGTTTAATGTTCTTAACAAAATAATAATTTTACTAACGACAGCTTTAACGTTCTTCACAAAATCACGATTTTCATCAACAAAAGAATGATTTTGCTAACGACAGCTTTAATGTTTTTCACAAAATCGCGATGTTGATAAGATTTTGATTAACGTTAGAAGAAAACCGGAGATAGATTGAAGCCGCAAACGCTTATTTGCTAAGATTTCCAGTGCAACAACATTCAAACAGGGCAATTTCCGATCGCTATGCCAACATCTACACTTGACGATAAAGACGCAGCAGCTATCCAAGCCGCCAAAGTTGGGGTTGCAATATGCGATCGCACCGCTTGGGGACGGATTAAAGTAGCTGGCGACGATCGCCTCAATTTCTTACACAACCAAAGTACTAATAATTTCCAAATACTCAAGCCAGGACAAGGTTGTGATACGGTTTTTGTCACTTCCACAGCTAGAACAATTGATTTAGTAACCGCCTACGTTAGAGAAGATGCGGTAATCTTGCTGGTTTCACCTAACCGTCGCCAGTTTTTGATGGAATGGCTGGATAAATATATTTTCTATGCCGACAAGGTGGAATTATCTGATATTACACAATACACCAATACCTTCAGCCTCATTGGCCCAGGAAGCGACGCTGTTTTAGAAAAGTTGGGTATTGGCGAACTTATTGGACAACCTTACGGTAGTCACCAAGTATACACGATCGCTCCGGCTGAAGGAGTGCGGATTGCTGTAGGTAGCGGGTTAGCTGCGCCCGGATACACCTTAACTTTCCCTTATACTGACAAAGAAACAGTGTGGAACAAACTGTTAGAAGCAGGAGCAGTAGAAATGAGCGATCGCGCTTGGGATACTTTGCGAATTTTACAAGGCCGCCCCGCCCCAGATGCGGAACTCACAGATGATTACAATCCTCTAGAAGTGGGTTTGTGGCAAACAATTTCTTTTACTAAAGGTTGCTATATTGGGCAAGAAACTATTGCTCGGTTAAATACATATAAAGGTGTAAAACAACACCTTTTAGGTATCCGCCTCAATGCCCCTGTGGAAGTTGGAAGTGCGATCGCGGTTGCAGATGAAAAGGTTGGCAAACTTACTAGTTACACCCAAACCGCTGATGGTTACTTTGGACTAGGTTACATTCGCACCAAAGCTGGTGGTGTAGGTTTAAAAGTCAAAGTGGGAGAAACTGAGGGTGAAGTCATAGAAATCCCGTTTGTTTCTCACGAATATCCGTAAGTAATTCAAATCAAGATATCTTTCTCTTTCTCCCCAGCACCGTAACAAAATTCATCTACCCAAGAAGCTATACTACGGGCATTTGTAGTTGGGAAATTCACCTTGCTCTTAACCTCTTGTGGTTGAATATTCGGTTGTTTGCCGTTACTTTTAACCTCAGTAGTAATTGCTAGCGATCGCCCTGATTTACCATTACTAGAAATCCCAGTGGTAATTGCCAACGATGCACCCACAGGGATTCGGACAGGTGGCGCGTTGCTTTTAACCTCAGTAGCTAACGCCACAGATGGCATAGTTTTGGCTTTGCTGTTAACCTCACTAGTCATTGTCGCCGATGCTCCTGAAGGTAACTGACCAGAGTGCCAGCGTACTGGTTGATATTTCCTTAGTAAACCGGAGGATGGCGTTTTTGCCGGAGTATCTGGAGCAATTTTAGTTGCATTTGCTACTATCAACTCAAGTTTGCGTGTGCGAACTACTTCAGTGGTAGCTGTAATTGATGGCACAAGTTCATCGGCGCGTGACAAGTTGGAATCTAGAGTCTTAGCAAGAGAATGAAGCGCAATCTTGCTGGCAGTTACAGCAGATGATAGATGTTTATCCTCAGAATACTTCTCATCTGGCGGCTCGCTTTCAACTTGGCTTATAGCCATAGAATGCTCTGATTTGATTAAACGTAACTCTTGATCGGGATTGAAGTTAAGACCTAAAGCAGCGACTATTTTATCTGGATCGTTATTCAGATCCACCATAAAAGAAAGTATTTCATCAAACTGGGGTTCTAAAACAGACAGTGTTGCCAAAATAAAACCGGATAAAGGGCGGCGCAGACCATCGTAAGTGGCCCAAATTCGCATTTTGACCAGCCAGGAAATATTTTGCTTGTAGTAAATAAGCCACTTTTGTTTTAAGGATTGACGCAGCTGCTGGATATTCATTGGATGCCTCACTTCAGTCAAAAAGATTGCAGAGCTTAATATTAAAAATTTAGCTTTCTTTCTGGGGATGAAACCGATAATAGAGCATCTGTTCGACTCTTTGACCACCTAGCAAATGATTTTCTATCAGTAGAGATACTTCATCAGGTTGAACGCCGCTATACCAGACCATATCAGGTAATATCAGCACCATTGGGCCATTGCCACATTGTCCTAAACAGCTGCTAGCCGTTACAGTTACACCAGGGATTGGTAAAGCTGTAAAAGCTGCTAAAACCTTGGCCGCACCTTGCTTTTTACAAGTACGATTTTGACAAACCCGCACACATTTAGGAGAAGAGGGTTGGTCTATTGTGGGGAAGTTTGATGGTTGAGTTGTCATTTGTCCTTTGTCATTTGTCATTTGTCATTTGTCCTTTGTCAAAAGTTGGAAGCTAATGACCAATAAACTCTTGGAGAGGCTGCGCCAACGATTAGGCTCAGTACAAGTGACTAATGCCTAATAACTAATGACTAATGACTAATGACTAATAACTAATTTATTGAAAGTCCTTTTGAGGCTAGCCATTCCGGGTTGAATATCCGCGACTGATACCGGGAACCACTATCACACAAGATGGTGACAATGGTATGTCCTGGCCCCAATTGCTTCGCTAAGGCAACAGCTGCCGCAACATTAATACCTGTTGAGCCGCCCATTAGCAACCCATCTTTCCTCAGCAGTTGGTAAACTACTCGCAAAGCTTCTTGGTCATCGATTTGAATGGCATCATCAGCAGGTGCGCCTTCCATATTGGCTGTGACACGACCGTTACCGATGCCTTCAGTGATAGAATTTCCTTCTATCTTGATTTCGCCAGTTTTGACATAGCTATAAAGTCCACTACCTAGCGGATCGGCTACAACACATTTAATTGCTGGATTTTGTTCTTTTAAGTACAATGCTACACCAGCATAAGTACCACCAGTACCGGTTGCAGTTGTCCATGCATCTATTTTACCATCTGTCTGCGTCCAAATTTCTGGCCCTGTGGTTTCGTAGTGGGCGAGGCGGTTGGCTAAATTATCAAACTGATTTGCCCAAATGGCATTTTCCAACTCAGCAGCTACTCTGCCCGATAGCTTGACGTAGTTGTTCGGGTCTTTGTAAGGTACGGCAGGGACGGGACGAACTTCTGCTCCTAATGCTGTCAGCGCGTCTATCTTTTCTTGTGACTGGGTATCGGGAATAATAATTAGGCATTTGTAGCCTTTGGCGTTGCAAATATGTGCTAATCCAATGCCAGTATTACCAGCGGTTCCTTCTACAACCGTGCCACCAGGTTTGAGCAGACCTTTCTTTTCTGCATCTTCAATGATGTAAAGTGCGGCGCGGTCTTTGACGGAACCCCCAGGATTGAGAAATTCTGCTTTCGCAAGGATTTCACACCCTGTTTCTTCGCTAAAACTGTTTAAGCGAATTAAAGGGGTGTTGCCAACAGCGCCAACGAAGCCATTCTTTATATCCATTTTGACTGTACTTGTATGAGTCTTTATAAAAATTTTGGCTGATAGCTGTAGTATGATTTACAACTGATTTGCCTAAAATTCTATGATACTTACATTGGAGCGCTTGCCGTTGGTGTACTTCCCTCACTCCTAACTCCCGACTTATTCATTTTCCGTAGTAAACTCTGGCATTACCGTATCCGATATTTCGGATATATTTGTTCCATTCCTCAGCTTGAAATCGATTTTGGAAAGGCCCGACTGCTACGTGCGGGCCTCGTGGTTGCGTCCTTTCGATGACTCCACCAGATCGTCCTAAATCTTGCGTAAATTGGCTTAAATTCTGCCTAAGTTGTGCTGCGATCGCAGGTAATTGTTCGGAAGTGGTGGGAATGGCGACATAATATCTAGAGACTCGCCTATTAGCATTTATATTATTGCGATCGTCTCTATAGTTATAGTTGCCATTGTCTGCATTTATTTCCTGTCCGTTACCAAAGCTGATAATTCGGGCGTTAGATATGCCTCGTGACTGTAGCTCATTCACCCGTTGTTGGGCGTTGGTTACTCTGCTAAAAACTCCTGACTGAATTACAGTCCGGCCTTGGAACTGGCGAATGTAAGCACTGGGTTCAATCTGACGTATGGCTTGTAGTGTCTGGAAATCACTACCATCAACATAAACTAAATAGCGCTCAAAGTTCTGGTTATATTGACTAAACTGTGAAGGTTGAGAGGGCTGAAAATTCTGCTCAAATTGATTGTTCGGTAATGGTTGAGAAGGCTGAAAGTTTTGCTCAAATTGATTGTTTTGTACTGGTTGGGAAGGCTGAAAATTCTGCTCAAATTGATTGTTTTGTACTGGTTGAGAAGGCTGAAAGTTAACTTCTGGTTGGTTGAAGTCCTGTGCTTGAATTGGTTGTAACTGCGGTGATGGCTGTTGACCAAAGGGAATTGGTGGTGGCGGTAAAATCTCACCTTCTTGAGCCAGTAGCACGTTGCGGTTGGAGATTTGTGCTTGTGCTAGGGTAGAGTCGGGAATCAGTACTAACCATCCTCCCACTAACAAAAAGAGGACTGCCATAGTGGGCTTCCAACCCTCAGAGCTTCGACGCAACATCTGAAATGAGATAAATTTACTTGATATTCCTCTCGACATAATAGTTAGAAAGTAATCAAAATATTTTTAAGTAATTTTCATCAAGAACTAATTAGTTCACCGTTGTAGCAACTATATAGCGTTAACGTAAAGTTACCTCATCTGCGTGGCAAAAAATACATCTGTAATTAATCTTAGATGAAAGCTGTTTACGGACGCGATCGCTTCCGTTATGGATGGAAGAAACAAATCAAATTCTCTTCCCTCCTGCCTCCTACCTCCTGCCTTTAAAACTGAAGCGCTTTAGTAGCAAGGCTTTGAAGAGTATATGCTACAATTGGACAACCACGCATATCGTGTCGTGCTTTGTATGAAAAAAGTCGTCGTTGGTCTTTCTGGTGGCGTTGACAGTTCCACCGCCGCAGCTATCCTGCACCATCAGGGCTATGAAGTGATTGGTTTGACTCTTTGGCTAATGAAAGGCAAAGGTCAATGTTGCTCTGAAGGTATGATCGACGCGGCTGATATCTGTGAACAATTGGGCGTTCCCCATCAGGTTGTGGATATTCGAGATGTCTTTCAGACGCATATTGTCGATTACCTGGTAACTGGTTACAGTGCAGGAATCACGCCTTTGCCTTGCTCCCAGTGCAATAAAACGGTGAAGTTTGGGCCAATGGTGCAGTATGCTCGTGAAGAATTGGGGTGCGATCGCATTGCCACTGGTCATTATGCCCGAATTAGCCATGACGAAGCAACTGGACGTTACCAGTTATTAAGGGCTGTTGACCGCAATAAAGATCAGTCATACTTCCTCTATGATTTGTCTCAAGATTTACTAGGAGCAACGGTATTTCCTCTAGGGGAACTAGAAAAAACTGACACGCGCCGGATTGCAACTGAATACGGATTGAAAACTGCTGATAAACCAGAAAGTCAAGACTTATGCTTAGTGGAAAGTAACGGTTCCATGCGGGCATTTTTGGATAAATATTTAGCTCCCAAAACAGGCGATATTGTCGATGTTACAGGCAAAGTTTTGGGACAGCATAATGGTGTGCATCATTACACCATTGGCCAGCGCAAAGGCTTGGGAATTGCTGCTGCCGAACCCCTGTATGTGATTGAATTAGATGCGGAAAATAATAAAGTAGTAGTAGGCGATCGCACCAAGGTAACTCAGCCAGAATGCACTGTAAATCGAGTAAACTGGGTTTCCATTGCCGAACCATCTACCCCAATTCATGCCGAAGTGCAAATTCGCTATCGTTCAACGGCTACACCAGTGACAGTAATTCCGTTGGAAAACTCCCGTGTGCGTTTGGTGTTTGATGAACCCCAAATCAGCATCACCCCCGGACAAGCGGCGGTGTGGTACGACGGTGAGAAAGTGTTAGGTGGCGGAATTATTGAACAGTTTAGTTAAGAATCACCCCTTTGTAGAGACGTTGATTTATCGCGTCTCTTCCCTTAACTAAACCGTCTTGGATGATACACTCTTTTCATCAACAAAACCATAATTTTCGTAATCATCGCCTTTTAAGGCTACGGCGTACACACAGTGTATTAAAGCGATCGCTTTCCTATTAACGATCCCAATCTACCCCCACGCTTGTCATCACGCCCAAATAATTCAGTAGAATTTTTGCATGGGTTGTTAGAACTGACTTTTCCCGTTAAGTCTGTTTTGCAAGCTGCCAACCTTCACAGAGGTCGTG
>NZ_JAVRCA010000043.1:0-50420 GCF_034530995.1 Nostoc sp. DedQUE04
CAAAACGACTTTGGAGTACCTCAAAACGACTTTGAAGTACCTCAAAACGACTTTGAGGTACCTCAAAACGACTTTGAAGTACCTCAAAACGACTTTGAGGTACTTTTTGCTTATTTAATGTTACTTTTTTGACAAGTTTAATAAATACCTCAGTACAATCAACTAAAAATAATTAGGTCGATCTTAATTTGCTTTAATTTTTCCGAATTATCTCTCAGAGAAGTTTATTGTTGCATTGGCTAGAGTACATGCAGTAATCCTATAACTTCCTTCAGGAGCGCATTTTATGGCACGACTAAAACGCAGTTCACCCACTCTCGAAAACGCTCTCCGTCGAATTGCAGGAATGCGATCGATTAGCCCGACGCTAGAATTTGGCAACGGATTAAATTTGACAGACTACGACAGCCGCATCCAAAACTTGCAAACCCAGCTATCTACATACAACACTTTACTCTCTACCCTAGATGAAATGACAGGTCGCCTCTCTCTAATTGAAGAAGAATTGCGCAGCTACTCTGAAAAGATGTTAATGAGTGTGGCAACCCATTATGGCAAAGACAGTTTGCAATATATCCAAGCGGGAGGCAAGCCACGCAAGAAATTATCACGCCGTTCGAGCAACACCCAATCCCCATCTGAGAGTACAGCTACAACCTTGAATGGTGCAAACAATGGTAAAGGAACCTCTATTGTTTTACCTTAATCGTTTAACTGCATCTAATAAATTCTTAATTAAGAATTACGAATTACGAATTACGAATTACGAATTATTCCCTCACTGGCTCTGCGTCCGAGAACACGACCTGATACTCCCTATCCTGGCTTATGATCCAAACGGGTAGCTTGCTCTAGGGCGGCTTTTTCTTTGGCTCGGCGGACATAGGGTTGTAATTGGGTGCGATCGCAACCTGTTAAAATAATCAGGTTTTCTAAGGTAATCCCCCGCATTAACATTTCTACGCGCCAGGTTTGTTGTGCCTGAGCGATCGCTGGCGCTTGTGCTTGGGGAGTTAACAATCCCTCACTCCATACTTGCCAACGTGTCTCCAGTTCTGATTCTGAGATGGGTGTGCCTGTATCATTCAAAAACATGGCTGTTTGAGCATCCTTACGACTTTTCAGCCATTTAATTAAAGGATTATTAGTAAAGGAACCGTAGCGTTTGCCCAAAATCCACTGATTCACGGGTACTTGACGGACAAATCCGGGGATTGTGATTTGCAGGAAGTGCCCTTGACTATCGTAAATTTGGTGCGATCGCTCCAAGCTAGTTATTTCTGTAGCGGATAATCCAGCCCCAAATAATACGTAAGCTAAGGCATAATCTCGTACTCCAAATTTCCTGGCCTGTTGCAGAATTTCGTGAACCAAACTAGCTGGTAAATCAGCTATTTCTGTGGTGGTGAATCCTCCTTGTAAGGAGTTTATTGCTGATTCTGTTGAAGATGACATGGCTCCATGTAAAAACAACTCCACCAAATTTTCGAGAAAATCATCCCGATCCTCCCAAAGTTCGTGAAATTCGCTGGTGAACTCAATTACGGCATATCCCAAAATCATCCCATTTAGCAAACTGGCTAATTTCTCTGCCGGTAAGTAGGTATTTAGGTGTCCTTGCTGGATTACAGTAGCTAAATACTGAGCTACATAACGGTTTGCCTCTGTTACTCCCCTGCCTAGTGCGCGGCGATTTTCTGCCGGGAATTGGTCGGCTTCACCTACCACAGATCGGACGAACTCTGGTACTCGTTCTAATGCATGTAAGCTATCACTTGCATAATCTTTAAGAGCTTGGTAAACATTGCCGGGAGGTGTTGCCCGCCGTACCAGCGATTCACCTAAATCCTTGAAGGCTGCGGACTCTTCCAGCACAGCTAAAAGTAATCCATGCTTATTGCCAAAATTCCGAAATAGAGTCACTTCATTGACTTCGGCTTTTTCGGCAATTTGGCGGGTTGTGGTAGCGCTTACTCCCTGAGCAGAAAACAACTCAAGTGCAGCTTGAATCAGGCGTTGACGAGTGGAAATGAGTTGAGATGACATAGAAAAATGCAAGTGGCACTTGCAGGGGTATCAGAGTTCTGCTAGCATAACAAATGTAAGTGATACTTGCTTTACTCTACCCTACGGGTTCGCCAGTCGCTAATGGGGGAAACCCCCAAGACCGCGCTGGCTCACTGTAACTAACTAGTAAGAGGGTGGATAAATCCTTAGTCGGATTATGCCCAATAAAAAGTAAATCACTTCATCATCCATCAACAGGAATTTTTATGACCGCAAATTTTGGGGCGTTCGCCAAAGGTGTTGGCAAAGCCATCGCTCCTGAGAGAGGCAACTCACCTCAACTCAGTTGGACAAATGTGGTATTTTTTACTACATTTCATGCTTTAGCACTTCTGGCTCCTTGGTTTTTCTCCTGGCCAGCATTAGGTTTGCTAGTGTTTCTCCACTGGTTGTTCGGGAGTATTGGTATTTGCCTGGGATATCACCGACTACTGAGCCATAAAAGTTTCCAAGTTCCTAAGTGGTTAGAGTATGCGATCGCCCTAATTGGAGCGCTGGCTTTACAAGGCGGACCAATTTTTTGGGTAGGTGGACACCGCCAACATCACGCCCACACAGAAGATATCAATTTAGACCCCTACTCTGCCCAAAGAGGCTTTTGGTGGAGCCATATATTGTGGATTTTCTACCCACGTCCAGAATTTTTTGACTATGACACTTATAAAAAATATGCCCCTGACTTAGCCAAACAACCCTTTTATTGTTGGCTAGATCGTTACTTCTTGCTATTGCAAATACCCTTCGGTTTGCTGCTTTATGCATTAGGAGGATGGTCTTTTGTATTCTACGGAGTGTTTCTCAGATGTGTCTTGCTTTGGCATTCAACCTGGTTTGTAAATTCAGCATCACACCTGTGGGGTTATCGCACCTTTGATGCTAATGATGGCGCTCGTAATCTTTGGTGGGTATCCCTCGTCACTTATGGAGAAGGCTGGCACAACAACCATCATACTTATCCCCACATGGCGAAATCTGGGTTCTCTTGGTGGGAAATTGATGTTACTTGGTGGAGCATCTTAGTGTTGCAGACTTTGGGTTTAGCTAAAAAAGTTGTCTCGCGTCCTCCTCAAGGTGCAACTCACGGCTAAATTGCAACTAAACGATCGTGAATTTGTTTGTTATGCCGATTGCTTCTCGCAATCGGCTTACTAATTTTTATCAGTAGTGTTTCACGGTAAAATCTAACGAATTAAATCACCATAGTGCATTAAGTGTGAAAACTGATAGCATTTTTTATCGCCTTTTTCAAGAACTTCCTAGCATCTTTTTTGAATTAATTGGTAATCCACCCCAAACGGCAGAGACTTATCAATTCTCCTCAATTGAAATCAAGCAAACGGCATTTCGTATCGATGGTGTTTTTCTCCCAACACAAGGGGAAGAAAATCCGATTTACTTCGTTGAAGTCCAGTTCCAAGCTGATACAGAAATTTATTCACGCCTATTTTCAGAAATTTTTTTATACTTACACCAAAATAAACCGAAAAATTCTTGGCGAGGAGTAGTTATTTATCCCAATCGCAGTTTAGATACAGCAAATATCAAGAATTACAGTGAATTTTTCACTAGCCAGCGTATCAGTCGCATTTATCTTAATGAATTAGGTGAAACTGCATCATTACCAGTCGGAATTGCTACGATGAAATTAGTCGTCGATGAAGAGGAGACAGCAATTCTAGCTGCTAGGCAGTTAATAGAGAGAACCCAGCAAGAAATCAACATCGAACCACAACGGCGGCAGTTACTAGAATTGATAGAGACAATATTAGTTTATAAGTTTCCAACGATGAGTCGAGAGGAGATTGAAGGTATGTTTGGGTTAAGTGATTTGAAACAAACACGAGTTTATCAAGAAGGTAAACAAGAAGGCAAGCAAGAAGGCAAGCAGGAAGGCAAGCAAGAAGGAGCGCGTGAAGAAAAGTTTAGAATGATACCTTTGTTATTGAGATTGGGATTGAGTTTTGAAGAAACAGCGAAAGAGTTAGGTTTGAGCCTAGAAGAGATTCAGCAAGAAATGCAAAAACAGCCTCCAAGTCAGGATACGTAACCTACAATTACAGCAGAATTCAGAAGTCAAAATGGGCTACGCACCGCTGCGCTAACAGAAGTAAAACAGGCTTTATACTTGGTTTTGAGACTTAGCTTGTGTAACTCACTAACTTGAAATTAGCTGTATCTTTTATCACGGATTTATCTACATATTCTTACTATTTCCCATTCCGATAATTTTTTCTATGATTTCCCTCTCTCCCATTCTGCAAACTAGACTCTCCCAACCCTTAAAGATTGGCTCTTTCGAGGTAAAAAGTCGGGTTCTCCAATCGCCTCTATCTGGAGTGACAGATATGGTGTTTCGCCGGATTGTGCGTCGCTATGCTCCAGATTCGATGATGTATACCGAAATGGTGAATGCTACGGGGTTGCATTATGTTAAGCAGTTACCCAAAATCATGGAGGTAGATCCCAACGAACGCCCAATTAGCATTCAGCTATTTGATTGCCGTCCCGATTTCCTGGCAGAAGCAGCAATCAAGGCAGTTGCCGAAGGTGCTGATACTGTTGATATTAATATGGGTTGTCCGGTAAATAAAATCACTAAAAATGGTGGCGGTTCTTCGTTGTTGCGGCAACCAGAAGTAGCAGAAGCAATTGTGCGGGAAGTGGTGAAAGCTGTTGATGTACCTGTGACAGTAAAAACTCGTATTGGCTGGAATGACAACGAAATTACGATTCTCGACTTTGCCAAGCGGATGGAAGATGCCGGGGCGAAAATGATTACGGTACATGGACGCACTCGCGCCCAAGGGTACAATGGCAATGCCCGTTGGGAATGGATTGCGCGTGTAAAAGAAGTGCTTTCTATCCCAGTGATTGGGAATGGAGATATTTTTTCTGTTGAAGCGGCGGTGAAATGTTTAGAACAAACTGGCGCTGATGGTGTGATGTGTTCGCGTGGAACTTTGGGTTATCCGTTTTTGGTGGGAGAAATCGATCATTTTCTGAAAACAGGAGAGATATTACCATCACCAACCCCAATTGGGCGTTTGGAATGTGCGAGAGATCATTTACAAGCCTTGTGGGAATATAAAGGCGATCGCGGTGTACGTCAAGCCCGTAAGCACATGACTTGGTATGCTAAAGGTTTCGTTGGTGCTGCCGAACTCCGCGGACAGTTAAGTTTAGTTGAAAGAGTAGATCAAGGTTTGGCAATGATTGACCAAGCAATTGAAAAATTAGCTAATGGTTATGAACTAGAGGAAGAAGCAGAAAATAGTTTGGTAATGCTTTAAAAAGTTGATTTTAACCTAGCTTGGGGCGATATAGTTAGTTGCTAAAAATGGCGCGATCGCTTGAATACGACTATTTCAGTTAGGGTTTAAATCTCCTGATGTAACTCTTTTGAATTTTGAATGTTTAACTAGCCCAAATGGAGGCTCACAATGTTAGTTTCCAAACACAATGATGTTGTAACCGTCCCTGAAATCCTTTCATTAGAAGACTTCATGGCAAATCCTCCAGAGGGGATGGAGTGGGTAGACGAGCAATTAGTAGAAAAAACAGGGATGACATTAAAACACAGCGAAATTCAATTGAATATTGGTTTTTACTGGAGAAGTTACATCAATTCCAATCAACAAAGTGGTAAAGTTTACACTGAAGTACCTTGTCGTACATATAAACAGGGTCGCCGTCCTGATGTGGCTTATCTTACGCCTGAATTGGTAACTGAGTTTGGTGATGTTCCCACTTTGCCACAGAGTTTCCCGTTGATTGCTGAGATAGTTTCACCCACCGATTTAGCTGAAGAATTATTTCTCAAAGCGCAGGAGTATTTACAGTCCGGTTGCGAGGAAGTTTGGCTAGTATTTCCTGAAAGCCGATTAGTTTTTGTAATGACTGATAATCAGCAATAGGGATTTTAGTTAATTGCAAAACAATGTAGAGCAATACACCGACCTCGGAACAATGTTTCAATCCCTAATAGGGATTTTAGTTAATTGCAATGGCAAGAGTATTACTCCCCAGCCCTTGATTTGCTGTTTCAATCCCTAATAGGGATTTTAGTTAATTGCAATTTGAGGCTTTTAGGCTAGCGATCGCTAATCATAAGTTTCAATCCCTAATAGGGATTTTAGTTAATTGCAATGTTAAAGTAGGGTTAGCCTCGTCATCTTCATAACTGTTTCAATCCCTAATAGGGATTTTAGTTAATTGCAATAGGTTCTCTTCAGCCAGGATTGCCATTTCAAGCAAGTTTCAATCCCTAATAGGGATTTTAGTTAATTGCAATCATACAAGTTACGGTGGTAATCGATTGGGTGATGTTTCAATCCCTAATAGGGATTTTAGTTAATTGCAATATTGCGATCCCTGCTAAATCAATAATACTATCCCAGTTTCAATCCCTAATAGGGATTTTAGTTAATTGCAATATCGGTTGACCCCATCCCCAAGGAAATCGCTCTTTGTTTCAATCCCTAATAGGGATTTTAGTTAATTGCAATTCAACCACGCTCTGTCAGTACTTTTTAGAAGTCGTGTTTCAATCCCTAATAGGGATTTTAGTTAATTGCAATGTAGCAATGCCCTTGCAAGAAAAAATTCTTGCAGGTTTCAATCCCTAATAGGGATTTTAGTTAATTGCAATGAGGCATTGTTTTTGGCGGGCGACCCTCAGCTTTGCGTTTCAATCCCTAATAGGGATTTTAGTTAATTGCAATTGTGCCTCCTGGCTCAAAGGTAGTAATAGTAGGCGTTTCAATCCCTAATAGGGATTTTAGTTAATTGCAATGTGAAAAGGCAAAATAGATCCGAGATCGCCGTCGTGTTTCAATCCCTAATAGGGATTTTAGTTAATTGCAATATAATCTTACCCGTGTATGGAATTAAAATTATTCGTTTCAATCCCTAATAGGGATTTTAGTTAATTGCAATGTTTCTCACAGTATTCCTTCTAAAATAGTCTTGTAGTAGTTTCAATCCCTAATAGGGATTTTAGTTAATTGCAATGTAAATAAACAAAAATGGAGAACAAAATGCCAGGTTTCAATCCCTAATAGGGATTTTAGTTAATTGCAATCTTTCGCTACCACTTAAATCGTTACGATTTACAAGTTTCAATCCCTAATAGGGATTTTAGTTAATTGCAATATGAGCTACGCCCACCCACGCCATCGCAAGCCTCAGCTGTTTCAATCCCTAATAGGGATTTTAGTTAATTGCAATTTCGCTGTCTAGTTATTTTGTACTGTTTTTCTAGGTTTCAATCCCTAATAGGGATTTTAGTTAATTGCAATCTCATCAGTACTGGGAATTGAGCCACCCAGTAGATGTTTCAATCCCTAATAGGGATTTTAGTTAATTGCAATTCAGCGCAATACCTCTCAACTGTGCGCTGGTCGCGTTTCAATCCCTAATAGGGATTTTAGTTAATTGCAATGCTGGCTTCTGAAAGCGTTGCTGTATTTGGTTTTCAAGGTTCAGTTGCGCGAATGAGTGAATCATAACACAGAGAATCGTCATCTCACAAGATGCAAATCCTTGAAAACCAGTCCCCATAAGGTGCGCGGATGCTTTGAAAGTACCAATGCCCTGAAAGTTTTGTATAGAAGGAGCGTACAGCCTTGTTCGCTCCTTCTGATTTTGTACACCTACCCATCCGCGCATAAAGCAAGAAAATTAGTCTGATTGGCGATCGCTACCTCTATTAAAATGAAATAAGCGATCGCCAAATCCTTGCATACCTTAATTGACCAAATCAGGGAATACCTCTTGCACAGCAGGATGCACTAAGCGATGATTCTGCACATTCACACCCTTAGCTAATGCTGGGTTAACTTCCAGTGCCAAAATTCCTAAATTCGCTAACTGGACAACATAAGGTAATGTACTATTATTAAGTGCCTGAGTTGCTGTCCAAGGTACTGCTCCTGGCATATTAGGAACGCCATAATGCACCACACCTTCTTCAAGGTATACCGGATTTGTATGGGATGTAGGGTGCAAGGTTTCTATGCAACCGCCTTGGTCAACGGCTACATCAACTATCACCGAACCAGGACGCATTTGTTTGACCAATTCGCGGGATACTAATATTGGCGCTCTACGTCCTAACACTAAAACTGCACCGATGAGCAAATCGGCTTCAATGACTGCGGCTTCAATATGAGCAGAGTTGCTGTAAAGCAATTCGACTCTAGAGCCAAAGAGGGTTTCTAAGTAAGACAAACGCTCGACACTCACATCTAAAATCTGCACGCTCGCACCCATGCCTACGGCAATTTTAGCTGCTTCTGTGCCGACAACGCCGCCACCTAAAATTACTACTTTGCCCGGTTTGACTCCAGGGACACCACCTAAAAGTACACCTCTACCACCTTGCTGGCGTTCTAAGAATCTCGCCCCAAATTGTACTGCTAGCCGACCGGCAATTACGCTCATGGGGGTGAGCAAGGGTAATCTGTTAGCACCAGGTTGTTCTACAGTTTCGTAAGCGATCGCAGTTGTGCCACAATCAATTAGATTCTCTGTCAACTTGCGATCGGCTGCTAAGTGTAAATAAGTAAATAATACCTGCCCTTTTTGCAAAAATTTATACTCAGATGTCAGCGGTTCTTTGACTTTAACAACCAATTCCCGATTCCAAGCTTTTTCTGATGTAGGGACAATTTCGGCTCCAGCACTTTTGTAGTCATCATCGGAGAATCCAGCACCATTACCTGCTTGCGTCTCGACGAAGATGCTATGACCATTTTCTCGCAGCACCCGCACACTAGAAGGACTTAACCCTACCCGAAATTCTTGATCCTTGTTTTCCTTGGGAACGCCGATTTCCATATATCGCCTCTGATAATTTTTTTGTTTAACTGTACCCTTCCAATCTCAAGCTTGCTACTTCTATCTTGCTAGTTCCGTATTAGAGATAGCTGGATTAGAGATACCTAATTTCTGTTCTAACTTTCTTAATTCAATCTGAGTAGCCCAAACTCTTACTCTTGACTATTGCCCCAGTATTTATACAATATATAAAGAATAGTAACAATTTATTAAAAAAGCGATTGTATAGCTCCCTAGTAGGGAGCTATTGCTGAATTTTTCAAGTCACCTTGGCATTCCAGCACTGCAATCAGCTTTTAAGTTAACCTGACTTTTCAACGTCATCTGAGAATTTCAAAGTCTCTCTTTTAAAACGAGAGAGATTTAGAGAGGGGTTTTCCAGATACCATGAAAAGTAAGTAGTGATTATCCCTACTTTTCCCGACTTCTACCAGAAGTCTGATATCAAGTCCCGTTTGCCAAAAAAGGTTTCTTAAAAAATGACACAAACACAACCAACAATTACACCTAAACTAGAAGAGCCTAAGTTTGGCTTTAACGAATATGCCGAACGCTTGAATGGTCGAGCTGCAATGATTGGCTTTGGTTTGATGCTGGTGATTGAGTATGTCACTAATCAAGGAGTGCTATCATGGCTGGGTCTGAAGTAGTGCCATCAACAAGCACAATCTTGAAGTTGTAAGCTAGTAATTAAAAGAGTTTCAACCAGCTGGAACAACCAGTTGGTTTTGACTTCAATAATTAATAGCGGAGTACTTCGCTCTAGATAGATTAATTAAACTTATTCATAAATAACTGCCCTAGAATGTAAGCAAGAGAGGAATCGAAATACCTATTAACGATTGAAATATTATAGACTTGCAACTAATATGTGCAAGGCGATTAATGAGTAAATTTCCTCCCCCTACTAAAAAAATCATAACTTAGTATCTGCCTTGAATGAGAAAGGCAAATTATGGGTGAGGTATTCTTGGTAAATATACACAAAAGGTGAACTGGAACCAACCAAGCTGTGATGAATGCTGTATTACCTCGTTTTTTGAAGTCAACCTACCGAAAAGAGCCACTAATCAGTGTGTTGATGACGATGGGCGTTATGGATGCCCTGATTGGCGGATTGAATGATAGCTGGTCGTTGTTTGCTTTTGGTTTGGGAACGGCAGGGATAGCGCTAGGCTTTAAGTTGTGGCGTGTCCAGCAGCGTCGTTCTTTACCAGAGGAGCCTGTAGTGCAACATTATTTGCCCTCTCGTTCTTCTAGTGCGCCTTTACCAATGTTAAGCGTTTCTAAGAAAAAACCACCTCTTTAAGATGTGCAGAGTTATGACTTAAAATAACTCTGCAAAATTTATTGGGTTTAACTGTATCTATAAAAGTGAGGAAAAAGAGTGAGTAGTGAGGGAAGAGGTGGCGGTAATTTTCTGCGGCCGTATATTATCCTGGCATTTATGGCAGCTGTTGCCCTTCCAGTGAGTACCTGGGAAGGGTTTTATATTCATCAAGCTCATGCTGCCATTGAAGTAACGCCAAACTCCCCCCCAGCTAACACTAACTTTGCTAATGCTCAACTACTTTACACACTCATCGGACATAACGGAACCATTAAATCCCTCGCTTTCACTCCAGATAGCAGAATTCTAGTGAGTGGAGGTGCAGAAAACGAGGGTATAATTCGCCTGTGGAATTTAGCAAAGCGCAAAAAGTTAGCGACTATTAACAAAGCACACAAAGCAGCCGTAGAATCTTTAGTGATTTCGCCAGATGGACAAACCCTCGCTAGCTGTAGTGATGACAATACGATTAATCTCTGGAGTCTGAAAAATTTAAAATTTAGCCGCTCTTTTGTCGGACATACCAGTAACGTCTTATCTTTAGCGGTGTCTCCTGATAGTAAAGTTCTCGTCAGTGGAGCTTTAGATGGGATTCGGATGTGGGATTTGCTACAGCAGCGTCCTCTAGGGACTATAGTACGCTTTGATAATTTGATTTATACTCTCGCTATTAGTCCTGATGGACAGACTTTAGCTAGTGGTGATAATAAGGGTGTAATCAAGCTGTGGAATTTGAGTACTGGTAAATTCATCAGTCAATTGCCAGCTCATTCTAGTGCTGTTAGCGCTGTGATCTTTACACCAGATGGACAAACATTAATTAGTGCTAGCCACGATCGCACCATAAAACTGTGGAATATTAATACTGGAGAATTAGTCCGCACTCTTACAGGACATAATAACTGGGTAAATGCGATCGCTCTTAATCCCGATGGACAAACCCTTGCTAGTGCCGGTAGAGATGGAATTAAATTGTGGGATTTAACTACAGGTGAGTTAATAAATACACTGAATGGACATACAGACTGGGTAAGTGCGATCGCTTTTAGTCCAAATGGTAAAATTCTTGCCAGTGGTGGATTCGATCGACAAATCAAGATTTGGGGGATTCCCACAAAACGAAACTAACAGCGATCGAACAAAATAATCGTGAAAGAGTAAACTATATCCCCTATTTCTTTTAAGAAGTCGGGGATATCATTTTGACGCTCCTTTCAAGGCTTTGTGACTTGTCATAGCTCGAATTCTCACTTCATATAGAAACTTAGGCGATCGCTAACGCCGAAAAATTTCCCCAATCATTTCCTGTATCTGCTAAACTTTGGACTTGCCTTTTTAAAGTTTTTGTAGTAAAAAATCAACCAAAGCTCAGATCGAATTTTGCTATAACTAGTCAAAATCAATGATGATAGCAACCAATAACGATGTCTACGATGGACTACGCATACCCCAAATTTTGAAGAACTGTGAATACTTGATGAAAATACAGCCGCACTAATATCTTATCCAGCAAATTACTGTAAGTATAAACATAGGTAATTTCAAATCATTTGTGCAGTTACTTGCCCTCTAGACCGGAACAATTTCTGAACTTAGACAATCTTAGAAATGATCGTTGTCAGTAAATGCACTCAGTTAAAAGTCACGAACTCGTGTGAAGCCAAGGTTTGTAGCGCTTAACTGCTATTTGGAAGATAGGATAACTTGCTACTTAAATAATGTTTAATTTTCCCGAACTGCTTTTGATCCCCATTTCGATAGAATGGCTAGGCAGAACCCTAAAACTAAAAACCGCTTTTGACTGCGACGCTCATGAATCAACTGAACAATGGTTTTACGCTATTTTTAAGTCTGCTAGTCGAGGCGATGCCTTTTTTGCTTCTTGGGGTTTTATTCTCCAGTTTGCTGCTGTTTTTTGTTGATGAGCGCAAACTAGTAGAAAAAATGCCCAAAAACCCGCTGTTGGGTGCTTTAGTTGGCAGTGCGATCGGCTTTTTGTTTCCGGTGTGTGAGTGCGGGAATGTACCGGTAGCGCGGCGATTCCTGATTCAAGGAGTACCCACACCAGTCGCAATTGGTTTTTTGCTAGCAGCACCAACAATTAACCCAGTTGTAATTTGGGCTACTTGGACAGCATTTCGAGATCAGCCAGAAATAGTAGTCTTACGAGTCGTATTTTCCTTAACAATTGCCACAATTATCGGGTATGTTTTCAGTTTTCAAAAGGACTTAAATCCCATAGTCCAACCTGCGATCGCTCGTTATATGAAGTTTAATCCAGCCGCGCAGCCCCAAACCAAACGCCGTGGTAAACCTTACCAAGGACAACAAGAAGAAACAGTACCGAATCTGTTGCAATCCGGGACTTATATCTTAGGAGGAAAAGCAGGTATACCTCTACGGATAGATCCTAATTTAGTACTGCCTACCTCAGTCTCTACTGCTGATAAACCGTTAGCAGCCAAACTGCGCCTAGTTGTGGATAATAGCATCCAAGAATTGCGGGAATTGGGCGGAGTAATGATTTTAGGAAGTGCGATCGCTGCTGCTATTCAAGTCCTAGCTCCCCGTGAATTAATTCTTAGTTTGGGTGCTGGGCCCATTACCTCAATTGTGGTCATGCTGATATTAGCTGTAATAGTATCAATTTGTTCTACAGTCGATTCTTTCTTCGCCCTATCTTTTGCCTCAACCTTTAGCAGCGGTTCATTATTGGCATTTCTGGTGTTTGGGCCAATGATTGACATCAAAAGTGTTGGTTTAATGTTATCTATTTTTAAACCCAAGACTATTTTTTACTTATTTGCTTTAGCAGCACAATTGACATTTGTCTTTACTCTTTTCCTGAACTTGCACGTCTTTTAAGAAAATATTTGTCATTTGTTAGTTGTCCTTTGTCCCTTGTCAGTTGTCCTTTACAAATGACCAATGACTAATACTTCGACTACGCTCAGTACAAGTGACCAATGACTAATGACTAATGACTAACAAAAATCCCAAATCTAAAATCCCAAATCTGTTACTTCCTTGGCTGGATGCTCTAGCAATTACGGCTTGGGGCATTTTGATGCTGAGATATTGGCTAACTAATAAGCTGAACCTGTTGATTCATCCAAATTACTTTTGGTTGGTGATTGTAACTGGTATCAGCTTCATCATTATTGGTTTGTTCAAGATGCAGGAACTTTGGCAACGGCGTCGCCATGATGTTACGCCAAACACCCAGCATATTAGTTTATTTCCCCCTGGTTGGGGCAGTACTTTATTGTTGACTACAGCGATTCTAGGTTTTATCGTTACACCGCAAGTTTTTGCTAGTGACAAAGCACTCCAAAGGGGGGTGACGACTGATTTATTGGGAAGCACACGCGTCAAACCCCAAGCCTTTCGAGTTACTGTTCGTCCAGAGGAGCGATCGCTTGTTGACTGGGTACGCACCGTCAATGTCTATCCTGAGCCAGATACATATACAGGGCAAAAAGTCAAGGTGCAAGGATTTGTGATTCACCCGCCCGATATCGGAAAAGAATATTTGTTTTTAGCACGATTTGTCTTAAGTTGTTGTGCAGCAGATGCTTACCCTGTGGGATTGCCCGTCAAACTACAAAATAATCAAGAGCTTTACCCTGCTGATACATGGCTAGAAGTAGAAGGACAAATGGTGACAGAAAATTTGGCAGATAAACGCCAACTTACCATTGCCGCTACCTCTCTCAAAAAAATTCCTCAGCCACAGAATCCTTATAGTTATTAGTCATTTGTCATTTGTCATTTGTCCTTTGTCATTTGTAGATAACTAACGACCAATGCCCCATGCCCAATGCCCCATGCCCAATGCCCCATGCCCAATGCCCAATGCCCAATGCCCCATAACCAATGACTAAATCTAAAGCATTCCAACCACTGGATCGTATAGCGATCGCACTAATGTTACTGCTGAGTGTGCTGATTGGGTTAATCATCTTGCAAGGTGATGTGGTAACTGCTCGTGTCCGAGAATTTACCTGGCAAAATCAACAAATTGGGGCAGAAGATAATTCCTTCACCCTCACCTTCAGCCGCCCAATGGAAACAAAAAGCGTCGAGGATAACTTGAAAATCGATCCACCCCTAGCAGGTAAATTCAGTTGGGCAGGGCGGCGGATGGTTTATACACTGGTGACACCAGCACCTTATGGCACAAATTATAAAGTGCAGTTACAAGGAGCTAAAGATAAGTTTGCAGAGCAAGAAGGTACAAATCGGCTGATACAGCCCTTTACAGGTAGCTTCCGTACACGCGATCGCGTTATCCTTTACATCGGAACCGACAAAGAAGAACAGGGACGGTTAGTTCTTTACAACTTAACCCAAGAGCAAAAAAGGGTACTTACCCCCAAAGACCTGATAGTAATCGACTTTGAGTCATTTCCTGATGGGGAGAAAATTTTATTTTCTGCTCGCGCCGCAAACAATCAAGACTTACTTTCAGCCCAACTGTATACGGTGACAACAGGCGTTTCTGCTAAATCTGGACAAAAAGCAGAACCAGAAGGCAAAGTTGACCTGACTTTAGATAGTAAAGATTATCAAAACCTGAAATTTGACTTATCACCTGATGGGCAAACTATTGTCATCCAACGGGGAAACAAAACTAATCCTGGTGATTTTGGACTATGGTTTATGCCAGCAACCAGTGATGGTTCAGCAGAAAAACCCACCCCGAAACGCCTAAAAAGCCAGCCGGGAGGAGACTTTATGGTGACACCAGATAGTAAAGCCGTAGCGGTTGCTCAAGGACAGGGAGCAGCCATTTTACCACTGCAAGATGATGCCAGTAAACCTTTGGATTTTCTGCCGCAGTTTGGTTTGGTACAAGCTTTCTCCAAAGATGGCTCTCAAGCCGCGATGGTAAAGTTTAATACAGATTACACGCGGGATTTATTTTTGGTGACAAACCAAGGCGTGCAGAAACAGCTACTAAAAACAACAGGTTCAATTCTCAGTTGCCAATTTGACATCGCCTCACCCACTCTCTACTGCTTGCTTACACAGTTAGTATCGAAGGAACAATACATAGAACAGCCCTATGTAGTGGCAATTGATTTGAAAACCGGGCAACAGAAACCATTGTTAGTACTGCCTCCCGCTCAACGGAATGTGCAAATGAGTTTATCAGCTGACGGTTTGGGCTTGTTATTTGACCAAGTAATACCGCAGACAAATCCCCCAGGATCGTTACCCCCAAACACTTTAAAAACCGATGATGGAGATACAATCGCTACCAGTAGCTTGTGGTTGATGCCTCTATTACCCATCGCTGATGCTACGACTGTTGAAATTAAACCAGAACAACTCCCCTTAGCCGGATTTCATCCCCGCTGGCTACCTTGAGCGAATAATTCCTAATTCGATTTCAGAAGGTTAGTTAAGGTGTCGCCACCAAAAATCAAGTTGAATCTAATGGAGTTCAGTTCCATCTTTACGGAGTAGATAGCGATCGCTAATCAACTTCAAGACTACTCTACCTATTTCTGGATGCGTTTTCTCAATAATCGGTTGCACAACAACGCCTTCCATAATGCAATTGGGACTGACTACACTATTGGCATTATTGAACTGAGACACCGCTTCCCAAGTGTAAGCACCGATATAAAGTACAGGTACTCTCGGCAAAGCAAA
This sequence comes from Nostoc sp. DedQUE04, assembly GCF_034530995.1. Taxonomy (NCBI): domain Bacteria; kingdom Bacillati; phylum Cyanobacteriota; class Cyanophyceae; order Nostocales; family Nostocaceae; genus Nostoc; species Nostoc sp. DedQUE04. The sequence goes on from NZ_JAVRCA010000043.1 coordinate 15,896, forward strand.
TTCTTCGCAAAAAGTCACAAAATCGCTGTAATTGAGAAAATAGCTACCGCGACGCACAGCAAATATAGCAATTCCAATATTGCCATTATTCAAGCCATATTTGATATCTTGCACGCCGTAGATTTCACCAAAAATCTGAGTTCCTGGCGGAAGTTTCTGGAAAGCTTCGTTTTCGTTGTAAGCACGAATATAAACTAATTTTTTGTTTACTTCGCTGTTTTTCCAGAAGTAATTATGGCTGCCAATTTTAGTTGTGCCATCAGCATCAACTAAGACAGTGAAGTTAGTTCCATGCAACTTTTCTGTGACAACAACTTCTTCACCTTCCATTAGGATGTTTTTGTAACGTTTCAGATTTTCTGGACTGGGGAATTTGTAATGTCCAATAAAACTCTCTACTTCCCCGCTCATTCCTTGAGGAATTGGATATTCGTACTTTGTTACACCAAAATACTCCGTGTAGTCGTCTCCGACATTTCCCGTAAAGTTTTTACCAACGGGAATAAGCAAACCCTCAGAAAAAATTCCGCGAAGTTTCGCAGCACGTAGTTTTTTTGAGTAGTAGTTACGAATACCAAACTCATCTAAAAAGTTTTCTGGAATAACACTATCAATAGGAAAGTAAAAAGCTAAATCTCCAGGATTCAAGTTACCTTTGACTATAATTACCTGATACCCCATATCTTCAATAGAGGCAATATCAAGCCGATCGGCATTGGGATGAGGATTAATGCTATTGATTTTGACAACTTCAACTTTAAAAATACTCATAGCTTATCTCTTTTCAAAAAAATCTATTTTAGAAAAACTCTAAATTTATTACAAAGTATGTGTGCGTAGCTAGCCGTGCATACTTGTCAAATTAAAGCTGAAACCTTTGAAAACTTAGACTTTGAATCGTTTGTAGTAGTGTGGCAAGGCTAAAATAGTTTTTGAAGCTAAAGGTTCATAGTCGTCTTTAGCTTCAAAAATAAAGCATAAATCTAATGTCTTGCCACGCTACTAGGGTGCATTAGCCTGGGTCTTTGGGTTTAATTAAGTAATCAAACAAATCTGATATTACAAATTATGAATTAGTAATTATTTGTTGATAATTTATCCAAGCTTCCCAAAAAATATAAATTGATAGTATTCCTAAGAAGATACGAAGCACTAAGCTCACAGTATAATCTGGTAGTTTTGGCAATGTGCGAGTACTCATCTGAACGCCTAAAAGACCGCCACATCCCAAAACCATACCTTGAGCAAACAGAATATTTCCCTCTAATGTATGTCCTGTACAGGCAGCTAAAGCAGTGATGACAATCACACCCAAACTAGTCTGAATTGCTACTTTAATTTCCTCTCCTAGTAGCAGCATTTGCAGCGGAACCATAATCGTACCGCCACCTAAGCCAAATAAACCTGCTAAAATTCCTGCTGCTCCACCAGTGCCAATTTTAGAAACTAGTGGGTTAAATACTGGGGCTGTATCCTCTTTTTCCTGTAAGGATAATTGCTTGCGAAGCTCAATAAGATAGATGTTAGCAAGTAGTATGATGCCAAATGTAAAAAGTATTATATAAGATGGTATTTTATTGGCGAAATATACACCTATTCCAGTAGTTAGAAAAGCTGGAATTCCTAAATAAATTACTCGTTTCAAGTCAAAGTAGCCCATCCACCAATTTTGCAAACTTCCAGAAATTGAAGTAATCACAATAGCAAGGCTACTAGTAGCGATCGCCTGAACGGGAGTATAACCTAGCGTGACTAAAAGAGGAATTGTGATAATACCGCCACCTATTCCTAAAAGCCCAGCGATGACTCCAGATATTAAACCCCCACTCACTAAAATCAACCAACTAAAATCAATCATAAATAATTCTTTTTCTAGATAACTGATAGTGCTGAGTGGGCATTGGGCATTGGGCATGGACAAATGACAAATGACTAATGACTAATGACTAATGACTAACTCCCTGGACTGTCACCGGATGGCTAACAATGCCTCCGTAAAGCAATCCAGAGTCATTCCACGGAACTGTACTCGGTTGTGTATTACCTAAATTGTCAGTAGCACGAGCCTGGAGAAAATATTCCCCAGGAAGTGGGTTCCATTCAATGTCCCAGCGTACCCACGCAAATAGAAAATTTGGTTCTCTCAGTCGTGCAAATTGCCAAGTTTTGCCACCATCCAGGCTGACTTCCACACGGACAATCTTTCCTTTCCCAGACCAAGAACGTCCACGTAGTAAGTGGGTTTTAGCAGAAAGCGTAGCTGGCCAAGCCAACTCGAAAGCGCTCTTAACATTTTGATAGGTAATCAGCTTACCTTTATATGGTGCGATCGCTGGGTAATCTGCACCAACTAGCACCATTTGCTCTGTTACCCACTGCGTATATATCGGTGTTTGGGAAACTTCAATTCGCTCAATCCATTTAACGTTGGCGTTTCCTCCCCAACCAGGGAATAACACACGGCACGGCTGACCATGATCTGGAGGTAATGGTTCTCCATTCATTGCGTAGACGACGAGCGAATTATCTGCTAATGCTTTGCTAATTGGAACTACACTGCTGAACTTGGATTTATTTGTCTCCTTAGAGTCCAGCGAATCCACATCTGCACCCTCAACGAGTACGTCTTTCGCTGTGGATTTCAATCCAGCTCGCTCTAATAACATACCAAGTGGTACACCAGTCCACTCAGCCACACCAATAGCCCCAAGTCTCCACCGTGTTCCAGGGAGTGGTGTGTTGTAAGCCTCTTCAAAGAAGCGCCGACCGTTAGCAGCACACTCAATGGCACAAGTGACGGAAATGGATGGCATGGCGATGATTTGATCGTAAGTAAACTCGCAGGGAGCAGAAACGCCAGTTCCATGAATTTGCAAACGCCATGTAGATGGGTCAAAAGGGGGAGGTGTACTGCGGTTGTGAACATAGAACCAATCATTTGGTACTAAATAACCACGCCCATACATCGCTTCCCAGTTCATCTCTAATGTGCCTTTGCTATGAGAGATATACCCTGGTGGCAATGGCTTAAGTATTTTACTGCCTTTAGTTTTAATAGCTGCCTGACTGTGAGCAAGCGCAGGTTCAGCTAATCCCCCGATGGCTGTAGCGCTAACCATAGTAGCTAGTATTTTCAGAAAGCGCTGGCGCGAAATACCCGCATCTGTACTTTTTTGCCAGATGCACTGTTCAACCCGTGCCTTTAGATAATCCTCTTGGTCAAAGAGGTTTTCATCGCTCAAGCTATACCCCCTTATAATTTGTAATTCGTAATTCGTAATTAAGGCACAGAGAATGAAGGGGCAAAGGGAGATGAAAGAGATAAGGGAGACAAGGAGAAAAACCAATGCCCAATGACGGCAGTTGCTCCACTTGGGGAGACCCCATCGCCCTTGGCGTCTCCCCTTGGGAGAAGACCGCACTGCCTCCCCCATGCCCAATGCCCTAAAAAACTAGCTGTTTATTGCTGTCCAAACACCAGTTATCGGATCTTGTGTGTAGTTAGGCAAATAGTGAGCTAATCCGTTTTTAGCTATTTGAGCGATCGCATTTATAAAGCGATCGCAATCTTCTAATGTATTATATACAGCAAAGCTGGCTCGGATAATACTAGGAATGTTCCGTGTAATTCCTCTGTCTACTTCTTGAGCAATCTCACTGTCTTGCTCGTCTGAAACATTCTTGAGTTTGCGAATGTATTCATAAGTGCAGAAAGCCCCAGCCCGAACGCCAATACCGTATTCTTGTGCCAAAATTTCTGCTACTAAGCGTCCGTCAAATCCATCAATATCAAAGGGAATAACATGGGCTAAATTATCTCCCAAAATATGTATTTTGACACCAGGAATCAGCCCAAGCCGTGTATATGTAAATTCAACTAGAGAGTGTTCATACTGAGCAATGCGCTCGCGCCCTACTGCTTCGATAATTTCAATCGCCTTGGCAATAGCGATCGCACCCATTGCGTTTGGTGTTCCGGGGTCATGGGCCCGTTCTGTATAAAAACGCTTGATCTCTAGGTTTCTAGTGATATAAGGCAAGTTTCCACCCCCAATTTGATAAGGGTAGGAGCTATCAAAAAATTCTTTTGGCCCCAGCAAAACCCCGGTTCCATAAGGGGCATACATCTTGTGTCCAGAGAAAGCTACAAAATCTAAATGACATGGATCGTCATCAGCACGCATATCGACTCGTTCGTGCTGAATTAACTGACACACGTCAGCGAATATCTTCGCACCATACCGATGTGCTAAAGCTGCGATTTCGTAAATTGGTGGTCTATAACCTGTAATTGTCGAAGCACCTGTAATAGTTACTAACTTAATTTGCTCGGCTTCGGGGAGATTTTGGTGTGCCTTGAAGATATCTTCAATTTCTGCAATACTTACACTCCCATCTGGCTGTGTTCTGTACTGCACAACCTCGTCTCTAGTAACCCAAGGCAGCAGGTTAGATGAATGCTCGATATCAGAAACTAGAATTTTTCCAGGTTTTTTTGCCCAAAGTGTGGCAGCTCCATTAATTGCTTCTGTTGTATTCTTGGCAAAGATTACATAGTTATTTGAAGATGACCCGACAAAGTCACGAATGATGTTTCGACTGGCGTCATATTCTCGTGTAGTGATGATGGATTTTTGCCCAGAACCTCGATGTACGCTGCCATAGGTGTCAAGCATTTCGTCCACGTACTGCTTGAGGGTTGCAAAGGGTGTGGTTGTAGCTCCATTATCCAAGTTCACGTACTTGGCATAGTTTCCGTTAAGAGTTTTAACCTTGAAAGATAGAGACTCATCTGTAAATAACGGTCTGATTTCTTTGTCCCAAAAGCTGTCACAATTTTCTACAAACTGCGGTAATTTAGCATTCTCTTGCTTGATATTTGCGCTCATTGCAAGTATATCAGTCATCTTTAGCACCCCGATTTTAAATTTTGATTTTTTTGAAAAAGCCTAACTGCTGCAACACTTTATTTCGCGCTACAACCAGATTAATTTTCAGTAATTATGGTCTTTATAATTACTTTACTTATAGTAGAAACCGCGGTTATTACAATTATTCTTTAATAAAAAAATTAAAATTGATATCCGTATTAATGCTTAACTTAAATGTTTTTATTGTAAATTAATATACAGCGTAAATAATGTTATTAAGTAATAAAGTATACTTTAAACAATTTTATTCCAGTCATTAAACAAACTTGACGTATTGAAGATAAGTCGATCGAAAAGCTTATAACTAATAAAACCTGCAATTCCTTACTGGCAATGTATTTATCGAGAAAAAAGTCCTCACTAAGTTGAGATTACTCTTTAAAAAAGTTTTATATTTTACTTAAACGAATTGTTACGTCTTTATTAAGACTTTATAAGTATTTATTCGTATTGAGCGATATCTCTTAAGATTGCAGTTATAGCGAAAGCTCTTAGTTGTTTGCTGACATTAAATAGCGATCGCTTCGGATGAGAGAATTATCATTGAAGAGTAGATACTTGTACGGACATCTATATCTAAATCTAAGTACTCAATCAGGAATTACAAAATGTATTTCAGAAAAAGATCATATTTTATATCTTAAGACAGATGCGATATAAAAAAATAAAGTATATGAAGGCAGTTTTTTATGTAAAAAACTTCATCAGCCAGCCAATACAGTTTAATTTTTAATGTATCGGGTTTCTCCTCGCTCTGGCCTATCTTCAAAGGCGGCCAGAGTTCCCCTTCCACCTCTTCTTGACGGGGCAGAGCATCATAATGTTATAACGGCATCAGTCTAGATACAAAATGGGGAACACCAATTGATAATTAATTGCTGGTGCTTGGAGAGAGTTAAACTTAGCTTCTAGAGCAAACCCTGATTAGACACAGTTGATAAGCAATGCTAATGCCAGCACTGCTAAATATTTTTAAGCAGGTGAGTCCAGAGTGATGAATGAAGCTGACACCTCAAACAAGGGGGCTGTGATGGAATCCCTAAATTCTGCTAATTCGCCACAATCAGAGCAGGCGAATTGTCCCTTTTACTCAGTTGTGCCTAATGACAATATGACAGTTAAGAAACTGCCACTCCTCATGCCAGCTGAAGATACACAATTTTCACAAGATACCACCCAGCAGGACTGGGTTGCAGAGCCTGAAAGCGGCAAACAAGCACTTATTGACTCGGAATTTCAAAAATTGCTGGCATTGAACGAAGAATTACGTGCGGCTAACAAGAAATTGTATGAAGAAGTGGAGCAGCTAAAAGACAACCTAGCTGAATCAGAAAAGGTTTTGCAGTGGCAGAAAACGCGTTCTAGCGTTAGTGAGTCGATGCTCAACCAACACACTCAGGAACTAGCTGCGGCTCAAGAACAGATAAAATCTTTATTTCAACAATTAGAAACTGCTGTACAGACTGTTCAACGTCAGGAAATTTTCACTGATACTTATAAAGCACAGTTACAAATTAGCCAACAACGTCTGGCCCAGTTAGAGCGAGAATGTACGTTGCTACACACTAATAACAACGAACAATCTCAGCAGCTATTGCAGTCCGAAAATGTTTGTCGGGAGTTACGTACTAGACTGATGCGACAACAACGCCAGACGCTGCAATTCAAAGCAGCTTTGGAAAAATGTTTAGATACCTCGGTTCCTAGCTATGACTCCTTAGAGGATGCTGCCAAACATCCTAAAGACATAACTAGTAGCCAAGGAAGATTTTCTAGAAAAGCTCGGTCTTTGTTTCCTAACGCCCAGCCAATTCAACCTTGGTCAGGAGAAGAAGAATCATTAAGTAACGATCTAGATAATTCTTGGGGTGAACCTTCAGCACCAATTCCATTCCAAAGAAATGAAGCTCCTGCAACACCGCCATCATCTCCTTGGAACTGGACAGTTAAGAAAGACACGCCAACACCAACACAACCCGCGCCATCTCCAAAAGTTGATGATCCAGATACAACTGAAGCGGTTTCACCTTCGGATTCATCAAATTTAGATCGGCAATTAGATAGTTTAATCCAAATGTTTTTCACCTCCCAGCCTGCATCTACATCACCACCACCTGCTGCGAAAACGGATGTTAGTGATGTGCCTATTTGGGAGACTTTAGCAACAATCTTAGAAGACGATGAGGAACTAGAAAATCCACACGAGGAAGATTTGAAGGCAGAAATTAATCCTTCTGCAACTACCTCTACTTCTTGGACGACGGATTCTGTGCTTTCACCAGCTAATAACTTACTGCTTTCCTCTAATCTATCTTACACCGAAACGCCTGTTGGAGAAACTGAAGACTACTGGTTAGAAGTTTCTCAATTGTCAGCAAGTGATTTGTCCTCAGAGTCATTAGGTGATAACACCAATGATGACAATTCACCTTCACCAGTAGTTTATCCCCAGCGCCCACCCAAGGGGCGTAAATCATTGGCATCTGTAGAACTGCCGAATTTTCGCCCCAAGAGTTAGGAGAGACGCGATTAATCGCGTCTGTACAAGTGATTAATGCCTAATGTTCCATGCTCCATTCCTAATTCAGAATTCTTGCTTCTGACTTCGGAATTATAGCTTCTGGGTTGGTTTTTGCTACCTGACTTGGCGATCGCGGTTTGCCTGTGGCGATCGCATAATTAATCGCCAATAACCACAGCCACAAGCCTGGATTCCGGGGTTCTAGCCAAGAACCTACCCGGTTTAAGAAGCGCGGCAACCACGGGCTTAATAAAGCATTAACCAGGGCATGACGACCGAAGTTGAAATAACTACCAAGCCATCGCACTAAATCTCTAGGGCCAGCAAGTTCCCAAATCCATAAAAGCAAGGCAGGATTTTTCCTGGCTGCTTTCAGTGCTAAACGGTTAAAGGTTAACCAATCACACCGATCTTTGATGAAGTTATCTGCCACCTCTGGCGGTTCGTCTGCTAACAGCCCAAAAAAGGTATTGAGCATGGAGTTAATCCGTTGTGGTGGTAAAAATTTCCCTGTGGGAACCATCATCCCTTTGGAAAATAGCCAAGTCACGGAAACGTTGCTTTGGTAGGCGCGAATTTGGTTCAAGTGGCGGAAACTCAACAAGTCATGTTTGAGGGCAGTATCCAAGAGCGTTGTTAAGCGCTCTAAGTTGCGAACTAGGGAACCAAAACCGGTGAAAACGAGCGGAGATTGGAGTGATGCTGCATCACCAATCGCCATCAATCGATCGAAGGCAACTGTGCGATCGCGACTCCCCACACTAAAATGCCCTGGTATATACCCAAATGTCGGCTTTTTCCACACCAATTTGTCCATATCGCACCTGCGATACTCTGGCAAAATTGTGAAAAAGTCCTCGTACATTTCCAGCAAAGAACCGGGATTTTCAGCATTGACTTCGTGGTAATGAAATAAATAAATCGTCAGTTCCTCATCTGCTGCGGGAAACAATTCCCAAATCAACTGCCTTCCCCGCGAAATATCCCCATGACTGTAAAGAACATCCCCATATTGGGAATCCCATACCCCTGGTTCAAATCCGCTCTCAATTGCCGCTCCCACTGTCGGACAGACACTATCAAAGGCACGACCACCATTTAATTGCCAAGCGATGGGGGAGGCAGTTCCCATTGCATCTATTAGCAGTCTTCCACTTACTTGCTTCTCAATTTGACTGGGCAAGTGCTTGACTTGCAAAACTACCTGTGATATATCAATATCTGCACGGATAAATTCTGTTTCATCCCAAATTTCACCGCCTGCCGCTTGCAGTTTTTGCCCACACATTTGGAGCCATTTGTCGGAATCCAAGCCTAAATTTAGGACTGTGGGTGTGTGGAGGATGGGCGATCGCAGTTTGGCTGGATTATTAGCATCAAAAAACTTATTGAATCCGTCTTTGTATTCTCTGGCAATGATGGTTTCTAACTCAGCGGGGGTGAGTAAACCCAAGTTAACCAAGCTTTGAATCTCGTCGCGGGAAATATTCCATTCTCGGTTCATCCGCCCAAAGGGCATTCGTTCCACCAGCAAGACTTTATATCCCAGTTTTGCCATCAGTGCTGCATGGATTACGCCTAATGCGCCGCCAATGTAGATGATGTCGTACTGGGCATGGGGCATGGGGGATGGGGCATTGCTTATTTCCCCCCTGCTCCCCTGCTCCTCTGCTCCCCTGCTCCCCTGCTCCTCTGCTCCCCTGCTCCCCTGCGAAAACACCACTTGACGCGGCTGTTGCGGATTCCGCACCCCTTCGCGCCATCGTTGTTCCCACCAATAGGCACGAGTTAGGTCATATTCACCGTTGGGCATTTTCTGAAAATACTTGACGGTAAGGGGGTAAGTAGAGCCTAGTGCGGCAAATATTGATTGCTGGGATAAATCAATTGCTGGCGGTTCTGGGTAATGATGCGGAAAACGGCTTCTGATTTCCTTGGTCAAGCGTTGCAGAATTTGTCCTTCACTGGGAAAAGGTTGTTCTGCCCAGCGAAACACTTTCAGATAGGTAGTTCGTTGCACCGACCAGACAAATACCGAAAGTTCTGTAGGCAAGTTTTCGGAAGGAGCCACTCCAGTATCTGTAGTAGCACTAGCTATTCTAAGGCGAAAGCCTTCCGAAGTAAGCACTTTTTCTCCATTTCCAGGTTCAAAATCTGTTTGTAACCAACTACGCACAGTTTCTGTTTCTGGAGTTGGAACTTCTAAATAAAGGATTTCTTTCATTTTTTCCTGACATCTCCCATCAATCTACTCACTAAGACAGATTTTCTTAAGGCATAAAGTAAGGTAGAGTCCGCCCTATTAGTTTCATAAAGATTCAGTGAAGAAATTTTAAGAGTTTGTCAAATTTATTGTTCATTTTGTATTTCTGTAAACCCACGCCATGAATTATCCCATTCCAGACAGTCCCCAAGAAATTATTGCTCTGCGACAACAGCCGATTGATGAAGAACTAGTTGCCAGTGCGATCGCTGGAGTCATTAAAATTGTCCGCGCTCAGGGTCAATCTTTGGAAGAATTGACCGCTCAGTTGTTAGCAGACGATCCACTACTGGATCGGGAACAACGCCGCTGGTTAAGCCAATTAGTTGCCCAATCCTGGGAAAAGTTCTCCTAAAATCTTGCATAAGATGAAGTTTTGGTCGCAGCATTAGATTTCTATATCTGTACCTAAATGTTGGCGATGCCTGCGGCGGGCTGCGCCTACGCATTTTCGGTATAGGAGTAATAATAATGGTCAGTATGGGATTGGCAATTGGGTTGCTATTTTTGTGTTAGTGGCACAGAAGCCACTAAATTAACCATATCAGCGTTTTACATTGCTTATAAATTTTACAATGTTCTGAAACAGAAAGACCTCTGCTTTACGCCAGAGGTCTTTTTTTGGGAGCAATCTTGATACTATTTGTTGAACAACGCCTCAACACATAAATTAATTGAGCGATCGCTAACTAAGTAAAAATAAATACATTTGCAAGCCTTGACAAAGAATAATCGTAGTCAGCGGCTCTAGCCATTTAAAATCTTATGCAGAGCGATAAATCGCTCACTACGAACAAAAGTTTTATCTCATAGCACAAGCCTTTGTGATTAGGACATCAACAGATGATAAAACTTAGACACAAAAAGACTTTTCACCCAGTCCCCAGTCCCCAGTCCCCAGTCCCTTGCTATAGATTTAATGATGTCTACCGATTTATCTACTAACGATCGCTTTCAACCCATCAATCTTTTTGAGTACGAAAAGCTAGCAAAAGAATATCTATCTCAAACGACACTTGATTACTATAGCAGTGGTGCTTGGGACGAAATCACATTACGAGATAATCGTGCTGCCTTTGAGCGAGTCAAGCTGCGACCTCGAATATTAGTCGATGTGAGCGATCGCAATCTAAGTACCTCCATTTTAGGACAACCCCTGCAACTACCTTTGTTAATTGCACCGATGGCTTTTCAATGTCTAGCCCATCCAGACGGAGAAGTTGCCACGGCCCTAGCTGCTGCATCAGCTGGTGTGGGTATGGTGTTAAGTACAATGGCAACAAAGAGCATTGAAGAAGTGGCGACTGCATGTAATCAGTTTCCAGATTCTCTGCGATGGTTCCAGCTTTACATCCATAAAGACCGGGGATTAACTCGTGCTTTGGTAGAAAAAGCCTATAAAGCAGGTTACAAAGCACTTTGTCTAACTGTGGATGCACCCGTTCTCGGACAGCGCGAGAGAGATAGACGTAATGAATTTGCCTTACCTCATGATTTACATCTGGCTAATCTTGCTAGTATCTCAGGACTAAACATTTCCCATGAAAAAGCCGAATCTGGGTTATTTACCTACTTTACCCAACAGTTAAACCCAGCAGTCACTTGGGACGATTTGGAATGGTTGCAGTCTTTATCTCCATTACCTTTAATTGTTAAAGGAGTTTTACGCTCAGATGATGCCGTGCGGGCTGTAGAATATGGAGCCAAAGCAATTGTTGTTTCCAATCATGGTGGCAGACAACTTGATGGTGCGATCGCTTCTTTAGATGCCCTCGCTGAAATAGTAGCCGCAGTGGATGGTAAGGTAGAAGTAGTGTTGGATGGCGGCATTCGTAGAGGCACAGACATTCTCAAAGCTCTGGCATTAGGAGCAAAAGCAGTACTAATCGGACGACCTATATTGTGGGGACTAGCCATAGCAGGGCAAATCGGCGTATCTCATGTCATTTCACTGTTACAAGATGAGTTAAATGTGGCAATGGCACTTAGCGGCTGTGCCAAAATGCAGGATATTGACCCTAGTTTATTAACCCTGCCACGCTTTTAGTCGGAGAACTGTTAGAAATGTGATTCCAGCAAAACTTTCAGAAATAATTTTCAGACTTGTTACAAAATCCCTTAATTAGAGTATACTAGTTAAGGTTAGATACAAGGGCGGGTGGCGGAATTGGTAGACGCACCACACTCAAAATGTGGCGGCCTTACGGTCATAGGAGTTCGATTCTCCTCCTGCCCACTACCAAACAAGTACTAAAGAGGTTAAAAACTTATGCGCCTGAAAAGATGGGAATCTCCCCGTAAAGAAGGCAGAAATGATAAAGGTAGAGGCGGTTCTGCTAGGAAGCGTCAACTAAAAAAACAAAGGCAAATGTTACGCCAAAGACTTAAAGAAAGTAACAAGCCAGACAATAGCAAAAACGATAGACCAGGGAAAGATAAATTTATCTTTCCCTTATTTTTTGGGCTTTTATTTCAGAAAAAAAGAAAATTTAGAGATTTTTCAATACAGACACTACATTATTATTAAATCTGTAATAAATTTGGAAATTATTATAAGAGAAAAGAAAATTATTATTCCTTAAAATATACTAAATTAATTCAACCTCTTAAGCGCGTATTGACGTATAAAACCCGCAGATTAACTGGTTAGCATTTTACATTTATACTTAAGTAATTAAGTAGTGTATACTACTTAATATACAGTTTTTCTCTAGGAATTTATCGCAATTATAATGCTTGGATGAACTAACTGAAAATTAATTATGAAGGAAGTATGAATTTTGTCAAGCAGTGTCTAAAATCCTTAACATAAAACAGTAAGCTAGGACACAACAGTAAATAATTCTAGTATTACCGATTAAGCCAAAAGTATACTAAAAAGGCAATTGCACCTCCACGTGTTAACTTCCAACAATCACACAAGCTTACAAAAAGTCAGGAGTCATCCAATCTAAATATTAAATCGTTGTGATTGGTCTAGGTAATCTATGAATTGTTTTCTTGGATACAGGAGTTATTGATGGTGGCGAGAGTGCTTCTACCTACTAAAAAAGTGCTTGATTTTCCTATTACTGCTTTACGGTTTGACGAGCAGATACAAACAATACTGAAGTGGGCGAGTAGGCGTGAGAGTAAAACTGTATATGTAGCCAATGTACACATGCTCATTGAAGCCCATTGGAATCCAGAGTTTGCCATCGTATTGCGAAATGCAGATATAGTTACTCCTGATGGTATGCCTCTGGTGTGGATGATGCGAAAAATGGGAGCGCTTTACCAAGACCGTGTGGCAGGGATGGATATTTTTCTCGCCTTGTGTCAGCTAACTCAAACACAAAATCTGAGCATTTTCTTTGTAGGTTCCCAAACAGAAATTCTTTCTAGGATGCAAAACAGGTTAGAGAAAGAATTTCCGCAGATAAAGATTGCGGCAATGGAACCTCTACCCTTTCGTCCCCTAACTGAAATTGAAGACGAAGCCTTGGTTAAAAAGATTAACTCTAGTGGTGCTAGCGCTGTCTTAGTGTCTTTGGGATGTCCCAAACAAGAAAATTGGATAGCTCAACATAAGGGCAAAATACAAGCTGTAATGATTGGACTGGGTGGAGTTTTTCCAGTTTATGCCGGAATTCATAAGCGCGCACCCCGCATAGTTCGAGACTTAGGACTTGAATGGCTGTATCGATGGATTCAAGAACCGCGCCGACTTTGCGGCCGCTATGCTAAGACTATTCCACTCTTTATATGGCTGGCTACTAAGCAACTACTGTCATCAAGTCGGATTGCAGGGGTCTTTCTTCACGAGACTGGAGATTAAAGAAAAAGAAATAGGTTAAGACAGACTCAAAGCGGTTTATTATCAAGAGAACTAGACTTTAGATGCTAAGGAAAAAATCTTCTGCTTGAAGCACGAAGATTCAAGGGTTCACCTGAAGCGATGAAAGAATTCAAGTACAAGGATTCCCACCAATCACTATCCTGCTGTAAAAACCCATTATCTGAAATCAACTATTAAAGTACTTGACATTAACCCAGGACTAAGTGTTATATTAACCATAGTGAAATTATTGGGGCGTCGCCAAGTGGTAAGGCAGCGGGTTTTGGTCTCGCCATCCCTGGGTTCGAATCCTAGCGCCCCAGTTAATCTAAAGACAGGTTATTATACCTGTCTTTTAGAGTATTTAATTGAGTTTTTAAGATGTATTTCAATGCATCTAATTCTGTAAATGTTACTTATCAGGGGATTTGAGAGCTTGATCTAGGGTCTGCCTAGCTAGTTCTGCTTTAGCTCGCGCTTCTTGGTAACGCACATTAGCTTGGGCAAAGTTTTTGAGAACTTTAAAACCTTCCTTGAGTCGAGTCATTTCCTCTTCTGTCACCGAGTCATCGGTAAATAGAATATCAACAGCTTTACGAATTTCCAACGCTTCAGATCGTGACTCCTGAACTTTCAGTTTGAGCGTGGCCAGGTTACTCAGAATCTGGACAGCTTGTGTAATCGTATCTTCACCATTAGCAGTATCAATAGTTGACTCTTTTACCTCAATTAATTGTTGAGGGCCAAATCCTTCTTCCAGTTCCGTGGGTAGCTTACCTGCATCCATCAGTTCCATTAGCTGATCCATTGCTTTATCACGAGCTTTGGATGAATCTTTTCCAGAAACAGTAAGGATAATTTCTGGGCTTTGAGCGAGAGTGTATTGAACCATATTTGAGCAGTAAATTTGCTGATTTAACCAAGCTGAGGCAAGTAATTATATCATTTTGCGTGTCCGATCGTTTGTTGATTGTCTAGTCAATTAAAGAGTTGAAGACCGAACGTCAACACTTTGAATTTTGAATTGTTACCTCTATCCGAGCTAAGTCGCTCAAAATAAAACTTTATACTTAAGAAAAGGAATAATTTTCAATAGGAGGGGAGAGCAATGGCTCCCAGTCCCACCATCATGCAGGCTGTGGAACAACTGGGCTACCGTGTCACCGTTGGTGATGTGGCAACTCAGGCAGGATTGAACGTCGCTGAAGCTAATCAAAGCTTGTTAGCCCTGGCATCTGATGCTGGCGGACATTTACAGGTAGCGGATTCAGGTGATATAGTTTTCCTCTTTCCACAAAATTTTCGAGCAATTTTGCGTAATAAATACTTTCGGCTACGATTGCAGGAATGGTGGAAAAAAGTCTGGAGTGTTCTGTTTTACCTGATTCGCATTTCTTTTGGAATTTTCTTAACTGTTTCCATCGCCCTGATAACTGTTACCATCTTCATAATCATTACCTCTATCAATTCAGACCGTGACGGCGACAATCGGGGCAGTAATTCCGGCGGTGGGGGCTTCTTCTATTTTCCAAATTTATTTTGGTATCTTAGCCCAAATTATGACACCCACTACCAGGAACGCCGACCTGAAAGGCGGGAAGAAAGCAATCTGAATTTCTTTGAAGCTGTGTTTTCGTTTTTGTTTGGCGATGGTAATCCGAACGCCAACTTAGAAGAACGTCGCTGGCAAGAAATTGCTACGGTGATTCGGAGTAACCGTGGTGCAGTTGTAGCAGAACAAATTGCCCCATATTTGGATGACATTGGCGAAGGATACACAAGAGAGTACGAAGATTATATGCTGCCCGTTCTGACGCGGTTTAATGGGCAACCAGGGGTAAGTCCAGAAGGTCAAATTGTTTATTACTTCCCAGAATTGCAGGTGAGTGCAGTTAAAAAGCGCCGTCATGCAATATCAGATCGTTTAGAGGAATTTCCTTGGCGTTTTAGTGCCGCAAGTTCCGGGCAAATTATGCTGAGTGCTGGGTTAGGGATACTAAATTTTGTTGGTGCTTTAGTACTGGGGAGTTTATTGAGAGATGGAACTGTTGC
The DNA here is from genome assembly GCF_034530995.1 of Nostoc sp. DedQUE04. NCBI lineage: Bacteria > Bacillati > Cyanobacteriota > Cyanophyceae > Nostocales > Nostocaceae > Nostoc > Nostoc sp. DedQUE04. The sequence continues at coordinate 31,480 of NZ_JAVRCA010000043.1, forward strand.
CGTCCAGTTAGGTGGACTGGTAGCTTTTGTACAAGGAATTTATTGGCTGCTATTGGCTTACGGAGTAGGTTTTTTAGGTATACCGTTATTGCGTTATTTCTGGATTGGGTGGCGTAATCGCAAAATAGGCGATCGCAACCGCGATCGCCTTTCCAGAGCAAGGGTATTGGCAAGTCCTGACACACTTTTGCAACAAAAAATCAACTATGCTCAACAATTTGCAACAGAAAAAGTCATTGGCAACGAAGATTTAGTGTATTCTAGCGAAACTGACTTACTCGACCAAGAAGTTGAACGTTCTGCAAAAATTGATGCTGAATGGCAACGGCGCTTAGAACGTGGGAGTGGGGAATAGGAAGCAGAGGGGCAGGGGAGCAGAGGAGCAGGGGAGCAGGGGAAGCAAGGGGACAAGGGGACAAGGGGACAAGGTGACAAGGTGACAAGGTGACAAAAGTTTAGAACTTACAACAAGTCTTTCCCCTTGTCCCCAATTCTCCTTGTCTCCAAGTCCTCTTTCCAATGCCCAATGCCCAATGCCCAATCCCCAATCCCCAATCCCCAATCCCCAATCCCTGATTACTTCGCCTGAATTGGTGTTAGAGCTACACCTTGATAATAATGTCCCAAAATTTGCAGATGGTTCACTCCTTGCCGAGCCAGATTGTACGCCCCCCACTGACTCATGCCTAAAGCATGACCATAGCCAAGCCCTTGCAGTACAAAACTACCATCGCTCCCCTTGGTGACGCTAAATTTGGTACTTTTTAACTTGAGGGCTGTTCGCACTTCTTCACCCTGTAGCACCTTCGTACCCTTGTTACCGACAATTTTTAAAACTTTAACACTGCGAAAAGGTGAGTATGTCTCTGGAATCATCGCCGTCACGCTGCCCACTTCAGGAAATTTAGCGCTAATTTCACTGGGCGAGAAGGTTTTCACCCAATTACACTCACGGATATTTTGATCGTAATCTTGAACCGCACGTAGGTAAGGGAGGGTATTTCCCCAAACATCTTCTACGTTTTCGGTGTGTCCTCCAGAACAAGCGTGGAAGACTGAGAGAATAATCCGGTTTTTGTAAGTTAGTACTTGCCCTAGAGTAGAATCCACTGCGGCGTAAGTAGCAGGAGATTCACTGATGACACCTTTGTAAATTTGCCAGCGATCGGGGGTATTGCCTAAATCGTAAACGGGATTATTTCGTTGTTTTTCTCGTTCGTAGAGGGCGTAAGTGCGGGCTGCGATCGCTTGGGCTTTTAGTGCTTCTTGGGGCCAGCTAGCATCCATTTCCCCACCAAGAACGCTGTAGAGATATTCTTGATCGTCAACCCAGTTAACAGCCGTTAAGCCTTTTTCTGTGGGGACAACCAGAGTTCTGCCTCGATACCAGCGATCGCCAATATAAACAAATCCTTTACCAGTTGGCTCAATCCAAAATAAACCAGACTGCCATTTATCTAAAGCCACTCCGCCAGGAACGGCTTGGGCATAATATGCGCTCATCGCTGGCAACTGTCCGAGAGTCCGGCCAGTACTATCCTTAACAATCCCAGTGGTGGAACTGCCTACTTTTACCTGATTAACACCCCTCTCAATTGCCACGCGTAAAATTACAGACGCTTGGGCTGGGGCAACCAAAGCAATCCACAAAAAGATACTTACCCACCAATGACGTACTTTAATCTGGGAAAATAAAGAGCCTAAGTAAAGTTGGAATTTCATACCGATCATCTAATCACACTAGTATCTAATTGACGCTCTTAACTATGGCGTCTACTACTTTAAGATGAGACAGTTCTCCAACGCAGGAGGTTGCCACCTCCTACTAATTATGCATTTTACTTTAGCTGTCAGGTAGAAATCAGGTGAAGGAGGCTGGGGGAGAATTTCTCTCCTCTACCTGTTTCCAATGCTCAATCCCACTAGTTTTTTCTCTTGTTAGGCATTGCATTAACATCTGCTAAATTAATTGGATGAAAGCGGATAAATGCACAATAAAAAATTCTCATGATTGAGATTAAGTATAAGGTAAATTACCTTATCATCTTCTTCGCTACTTCATTTAAACCGCCTTCTTTAACACAGGTTGCACCGAGATTTTCTGTGTAAGCAGCATAGTCATTGTAATGTTGTCTCTTGATTAACATGACGTTATTATCGCTCCATTTGCCTTTAATTTGGCTGATTTTAAATGTTTTAGGATTAAGAAAATGGTTCAGGTTTCCGCTTAGTTTCCCCCACCAGTAAGAGGCCCCAACCATTCGCGTATCAGTAAACTTAACATTAGACATTTTAACGACTGAATTAGTCTTAGTGTTGAAAGAACATGCAGTATTAGTCTTATTATCCAGTACGATGATCAAATTGTTATTGCTCTCGAAGAATGACAAGTCGTCATTTGTGCTGCTAGCTACAGCAGTTAGGGGCAATAAAAGTACCAAAATATTAAAAGTTACAAATAGTTTTTTCACTAGCTTTGTTTAAATGTGTTAAACAGTTTACTATCTCAGTCGTCCCTAGCACATCAGTATATTTATTTACTTACTTTCTATCCAGTATAGTAGCCTGAATATTGCTAACTGCCAGTCAAGAAAGCTCTGACTGACCTCTTTATCTTAAATATGAGCAGATGCAATCACTTAGTGATGGCGCAAGCACCCACTGAAAGCGATCGCATTGCTCAAATATATTCCGATTCGATTGAGAATACATTCAAAAATCTGTTGCAGTATTAGGGAAAGTGAATCGTCCAAATCTGACTGCTGTGGAAGAGAAACTTTTATTCTTCGATTTACGATGCCAATACCTTTTGAGAATTGCTCGCTTCATTAGCGATAATTCCAATTAAATTCAACTTACTCAAAATTTCTGTTGCTTGAGTCAGTTCAGTTCGAGTCACTTTCCCCATACGCTCTACCATTACAATACCATTGCAAAAAGATGCCACAATCCTGGCATCAACCGTGCCTAAAATAGATGGAGCATCTATTAGTACTAGATCATAACTTTGCTCAAATAGCTCTATTAGTTCCTTCATTCGTTGAGAACTGAGCAACTTCACTGTGTCTTCTGGTTCTGGCCCAGCAGTCAAAATATCAATAGAGGGGTGAATCGGCTGGATGTAATCTTGAAAATGAGTAGTTGTCTCATCAACTAATAACAGAGAGAGTCCCCAATCATTGGATAGTTCCAAGATTTTGTGTAGGCTAGGATTATGTAGGTTAGCATCAATTACTAATACCCGTCTATGCATCCGGGCAGCGCTAGCTACAAGTCCTAATACTAAGGTTGTCTTTCCTTCCCCTGGTAATGCTGAAGTGAACATCAGCGACTTGAATGGTAAGGGGTATTTTAATATTTGAATATTTTGATAAATCATGTCCAAAGTTTCATGGACGGGCAATTTACTGCTGGCTTCTATTACAGAATAATTTGACCTACTTCGGACATTCCAAGGCAGGCCAAATCGCCGTTTTTTGACACCACGTGACGGTAGTTTTGGTACCGATCCTAATATACGTAGGTTCGTCAGTTTCTTTAAATCTTCGGCACAATAAATAGCGTCATTAAACTTTTCCAAAATCAGAGCGGCTAAGATACCTAAAATCGGCCCAATTACTGCTCCTCCAACCAAAAAGAATAATCTGTTGTTGCCCATATAAATACCGGGAGAAGGTTCTGTCAAAACTTGCCAGTTATATCCTTCCTGAGCAATTTTCAGTCCTAATGACTGTTGTGCCTGGATTAGTTGTTCAAGGTTTTTACGACTAGTTTCTACCTTTGGCAACAGACGATTATATTCTGCTATTAAGCTTGGGTATTTGTTTAGCTCAGAGCGTAGTTGCTGTTCTGATTCGACTAAATTTTTTTCATTGGCAGTTAGTCCTAAAACACTTGTCTGTACCAAAACAAACTCATCTACTAGCGTTGGATCGACCCCTAACATTTGTCCTTTAAATAATGGTTTTTCCTTAGTAGTATTAGTAATAGTTTTTACCTCTTCTCGTAAAAGAGAAAGTTGACTTTGGCGTTGCTGTTTTAATTTTTGTACCGATGGGTAATCATCTGTATAGCGGAGCCGCTCCTTAGCCAAAGCTAGTTCAGTCTTTTGAATTTCACTTAATAATGCTTGATAGCGGCTTGACTGATTTAAACGAGAAGAAAGTAGTGTATTCTGCTGAGATGAAGATGCTATTAGTTGCTCTAGATTCTCGTAGCGAGCGTTTACATCTTGAAGATTGGCACGAGTGGTTTGTAATTGTTGTTGAATATCGGCTAGAGATTCTAGCAGAATTTTACTTTGGACTTCGGGATCGAGTAATTTATGTTTTTTGCGAAACTGTTCTAAGTTTTTCTCAGCTTTACTTACCTCTTTTTTCATTTCAGGTAGGCGAGTGTTTACAAAAGCTAATCCCTGATTCAGACGTTCTTTTTGCTGCTGTTTATTGTAGTTTTGATAGACTTTCTGTAGCGCTTGAAGTACTCTTTGTGCTTTTACTGGATCGTCATCATTAAAAGAAACTTTAAATGCTTGATTAAAAACTTTATTTGCTCCTATACCTCCCGCTTCTGGAGTTACTTCTAAAGGTGCTTTTTTGTTATGTTGTTTTTGACCATTGATATCTTCTAAAGTAAGCTCAGGATAATCAGAATGGAGTAAATCTACAGCTTTTTGAAGCAACTTAGAACTCAGCATAAGTTTCATCTGAGTAGTGGAATCAACAACTTGAGAATTTGAATTAGTAACCTGAGTATTTGACTGCGATCCTTGAGATAAATGGGAATTCACCAATATCTGCATATTGCTCTGGTAAGTAGGTTTTGCATTGATAGCCAAGAGGCTAGCAACTGACATAACTACACAGGAAACCCCAAAGATCAGAAAGCGTCGGCGAAGCAAAATAGTAGATAGTTGTCTGATGTCAACTGCGTCTTGTGTTGAAGTAGTAACCTGTTGCTTTTGATTCAGACTAGTCTTAGCCACTATTAAACTCCTCTAATATCGAAACACTATATTTATTTGGAAGATTTATGAGAAATATGAAATGATTTTTTTTACACCTAATACCATTTTAGATTTTGGATTTTAGATTTTGGATTGGAAATTGCCTTGGTGCGTCTGGCTTGGTGTGAATCCATGTGTCGCAATCATTTTTCAAAATGGTATAATAGCTGCGATCGCATACTTAATTCTTCTTCCAACAATGACAAGCTAATTTGGCACAACATTATGCCAACTGGTGCTTTCATGTTCATCAATTCATGCATATAAATTCTGAATCAGTGTTAGAAGGATAAATTTTTAATAAATATTTTATTTAAGGAATAAAAATCTTGACGAAAAATTAATTATTTTTCCTAAGTATTTGAGTATAAAATTATCCAACTCATAATATTACTAGATATATTATAGTTATTTTAATAACTTGTAATAGAAAAAACACATTGATAAAAATATTTAAACCATACTATTTGTATATTATTGATACATCTAGTTAACCGTAAATTGTTGGTTAAATAGTTTACTTACTCAGAAAATAAAGCTACTGTTTATTTGCTTGATTTTATGATTGAGACTATTAAAATCTAAAATAGAACCTGGTTAATTTTAGATTTTAGATTAGAAGCGCTCAGTAGGAAATCTAAAATCTAAAATCGTTAGACTTAGCGTAGCCGTACCCTTCCAGGGAAGCTACGCGTAGCGTTACGCAGGAAAGTCCAAAATTTAAACGCTTACCTTGGTTAACTCTATTTCCCGTCGTCTGGGTACTTCATGAATCATAAAATCGTAAGCCATATCAGTACGGGGAAAAATAGCACGAGCTTCTTTGAGGAGATCCTTCAACTCTAAAGTATTTCCGGGAGCATAGCGGGGACTGAAATGACTCATAATCAGTCGATGCGCGCCAGCAGCTAAAGCTGTTTGCGCTGCCATTGTGGTTGTGGAATGTAACCGCTGGAAAGCCATATCTGCATCTTGATGGGCAAAGGTTGCTTCGTGAATTAATACATCGACATCATGAGCTAATTCCACTGCACCATCACAATAAATTGTATCTGTACAATAGGCAATCTTTCGACCAATTTCTGTAGGGCCGCATAATTGGGTGCCATCAATCACCCGTCCATCCGTAAGGGTAACTGTTTCACCCCGCTTGAGTTGACCGTAAACCCGACCAGGAGGAATTTGCAACGCCTTGGCTTTTTCCACATCAAAGCGTCCGGCTCGGTCTTTTTCGGCTACGCGGTAGCCGAAAGCTGTAATTCGATGATGCAAATTACCGCAGCTAACGGTGAAGTCATTGTCTTCATAAATTATCCCTGGACGGATGGCGTGAACTTTGATCGGGTAAGAAAAATGCGTGTAGGAATAACGTGAGGCGGATTGAATGTAATCATTTAATCCAGGTGGTCCATAGATATCAATTCGTTCCACATTGCCAGCCAAGCCGCAAGTAGCAAGAAGTCCCATCAAGCCAAAGATGTGGTCGCCGTGCATGTGGGTGATAAAAATTCGGGAGAGTTGACTGATTTTCAGTTCACTCCGCATAATTTGATGCTGAGTACCTTCGCCACAGTCAAATAACCACAGTTCTGCCCTTTGGGGTAATCTCAGAGCGACACTGGAAACATTGCGCGATCGCGTGGGTACACCGGAACTCGTCCCTAAGAATGTTATCTGCACAGTGTTCTTTAGTCTTCCTATTGCTCAATTTGCAGCTCTATTTTCTATAGTGGCACGGTTATTGAGCAAAATATTTAGGAATTTGAGCATTGGGCATGGGCCAAAACAGTTCAAAGTTTTATTAGCGGGGCATTTAGCCCGTTCTCAGTCCTGAGTAAAAAAGTAAGATTACCCACTCAGCACTCTTGAGAAGCATAAGGCATTTGTTACTAGTTACGATCGCAATTTAGTATCCGCAAGTGACTAGATAATAAGTTGATAAATACCAAATGACTGCTGTATTATTGGTTGTGTTATGACTTCTTCTTGGGAATCGAAGTACATCTCTTAATACAAACATAAGCTTGCACTCAATACTTGATTTTGGACTGAAACAGATAGATTGTTTTGCTTGTTTTTCTTAGTCAAATGGCTTTAGAAAAACTTCAATTTCTTTGTTTCTCATATCTTCGGAATGGCGCTCCAACTGAGTTAAGTCTCTATTTGCAATTAAGGAGAATGTTCATGAGTTATTTCCGAAAAGTCTTGCATACAGCGTGCTTTATCGTTTTTCTTGCATTCTGGCTTCCTTCAGGAATCGCTCATGGTGTACAAGTTACATCTTTGGTAGGAAGCCCTACGCAATTAACGATTACCACCTTTAATGTTGAAAACCTCGATCCTAAAAAGGAAAACGTCTCTAAGGTTGATGATAGGTCGGCGAGAAACGTCGATGATGATGTGAAAAACGGTAAGTTTGCAGCTTTGGCAAACCAGATTGTTACTAATCTTGAAGCACCAGACATTATTGCTTTGCAAGAAGTACAAGACAATGATGGAGCTGAGTTAAGTTCTGTAGTTGATGCTACTCTGACTGCTGACACTCTGATCAGTTCTATCCAATCTGTAGGAGGCCCAGCCTATGAATATCGGGAAATTCCTCCTCAGAACGGACTTGATGGAGGCCAACCAGGTGGCAATATTCGGGTAGGCTTTTTGTTCAATCCTCAACGAGTTAAGCTACAAAAGCTTGAACGCTTTGCGGACGATCCAGCTTTTTTAAAAAGTCGCAAACCTTTAGTGGGTGAATTTACTTTCAATGATATTCCTATCACCCTAATAAACAATCACTTTGCTTCTAAAAGTGGAGGAGCAGCTTCCAACCCGAAACGGATACAGCAGGCAACAATTGTTAACAAATTTGTCGAAAATCGCTTAACTACTGACCCAAATGCAAATATTGTCGTTCTTGGCGATTTAAACGATACTCCAGACTCCCAGCCGATTAAAATTCTTGAAGGAAATCAGCTGAAAAATTTGGTAAACAAAATTCCTGAAGATGACCGCTTCTCTTATGTCTTTCAAGGGAATAAGGAACAAATTGACCAAATCCTGATTACCCCAAATTTGTTTAACAATGGAAATCCTGAGATCAATGCTGTTCACGTTAACGCAGGGATTTCTAGAGTAGTCAGCGATCATGACCCTGTGATTGCTCGATTTACTCTATCAGCGATTGGTGAGACTACTCCCATTCCATCAGTCCCAGTTAGCAGTCCTGAACCACCAGTTACACCAGGCACAATTCTTTCTGGTGTTACAGGAGACGATTTACTGGAAAAACTAGACAGCCTTTACTCCCCTCGTGCTAGCCTCGGATATGGTAGCGCCCGTGATTTGCTCTACACCAAAATAGATAACCAAGGCGGTACAGTAACGGACATCTACGCTGGTTACAGTGTTCCGATCGACCCAAATTCAGATAAACCCAGAGAGGAAGCAGCACAACGCAAAATCAATGCTGAACACGTCTGGCCGCAGAGTATGGGAGCTGAGGGCCCAGCAAAAAGCGATTTGCATAACCTCTTTGCTTCACGTGTGGAAATTAACAGCGATCGCGCCAACTTTCCATTTGGAGATATTCCTGATAATCAAACTACGTCTTGGTATCTCGATGATGATGAACTAAGTTTCCAACCAAGTCCGCAGGATATTGACAAATACAGTGAATTCAGACGGGGATTTTTTGAACCACGGGAGGCAAAGAAAGGAGATATTGCTCGCGTAATATTCTATTTCCGCACAGTCTACCCAGAACTGGCAAATGCAAGCTTCTTTGAAGCACAAAAGGATACTCTCTGTAAGTGGCAAGCAGACGATCCAATTGATGCTGGTGAGGTAGCACGCAGTCATGCGATCGCTAAAACACCCCAAGGTAATGATAATCCCTTTGTATTAGATTCTACCCTGCCACAACGAACCTACTGCAACTAAAAAATACATAGGTCTTAACTCTATCCTGGTGGGAAGAGTTTTAGACCTGCATTTTTGATAAATTGAGCAGATGGGTTTTTCGACAGCCGTTGAAGTTGCAATTGGTTTTATAGGGAACTCCAAAAAATAAATTATCCCGCTTGAAGTTGCTGACTGTTAATTGTGGGATATTTTTTTCTTTGGAAGTCCCATAGCAATTTTTTTATGTAATATTCTTTACAAGCCGATCGCGAATTGTTTGGAGTTGGTTTTGAGTTTTAATTGGCTCTCGCGGTGCTGGCAATTCAGTATTCGGCCAGTTAGGTAAATCATTGCAGGGACATAACAACGCCGGCATCCCGACGTTTCGCGCGGCTATTGGCATACTGCATCGGCTGCAAGGTAGCATATTCCATGTTGGCGTCAACAATTCAGCAATAGTTTCATGTGTACCCTCAAGGTAACAATCACCCGATTGCGATGAAATAATTTTTTGCCAGCATTCTTCAAATTCTTCACTATAGCGATCGCCATTTAGCACCGATTGGGGCAAAAAGCTTGCCTCACCGTTGCCCGTAATCACTCTCTTACCCAACTGAAACCAGTAGGCAAGGTATTTTCTTACTTCTTGTTTGGTTGCCATATTACAATTCTAGATTTTAGATTTTAGATTTTGGATTAATTTGAATCAACAGTTAAGAATCTTGACTCCTGAATGTTCCAGCATCAACTCTATTTGGCAATGGCGAACCAAGGATGCTGAGATTGAGAACATGGCCGCCAGTCACTAAATAAACAGTTTCGCTAAGTGTTGCTAGCTGGCGTACTAAAGAACCGAGGCGATCGCGGAACATCCTTCCAAGGGGATAAGCTGGGATCACACCCCAACCCACTTCTTCTGCTACAAACAGCATATCAGCAGCAACCAATTCCACCGTCTCTAATAATTCTGCAAGGGTATTTTCCCAGCTAGATTCATCCTGTTCTAGGAGATTGGCAACCCAAGTCCCTAAAGAATCAACTAAGAGGCAAGTATAGGGTTTGGCATCAGCAAGGGTAGCAGACAGTTCCACAGGTACAGATAAAGTTACCCAGTCTTGGGGACGACGTTGTTGGTGTTCTAAAATGCGTTGGTGCCACTCTTGGTCATCTGGGTTATCGGTGGCTGTTGCTATATAAACAACTGCTTTTCCTGACTGCATAGCTAAAGTTTCTGCCCATTCACTTTTACCAGATCGTGCTGGCCCTGTTACTAAGATGATTTTACCCAAAGTTTTTTACTGAGTATTTTAACAAGAGAGGCAGGAGGCAAAGGGCAGGAGGCAGAAGGCAGAAGGAATATTGCCGTCGCCTCCTATGGTTATTATCGCAAGTAAGCTTGTGGTTTAAGTCCTCTAGCAAAATCTACAATTTCGTGGTCTGGAATTAGATGGGGTTAAGAGCAACAGATAAATTCCAATCTCCTGCCTCCTGCCTCCTGCCTCCTCTACATACCCACGGTTACAATTGATCGCCACATTTTTTTACTTCATGGGTGAGATTTTTGGTTTCAAATAACTTTTAAGGGATAAAATTAGCACCAGCATCATTAGATGCTACAACTGGCAAAAGCCAAAAATCCCAACTACCCCATTCTTAATTATTCAATACTACTGGGGACAGCAAACTTTAGGATGTCTTTATGAACGCAGGCTTAAAACGCATTGAAGCAACTCTACACGATTTAGGGAATCGCGGCACTGCCTCTACTGCCGAAACAACTGATTCGACAACAAAACGGCCTTTCTCCTTTAGAATCAGCGTCGGAGCTAACGAACCTACAGAAAGTACACAAATTCCATCCTCTCAGGATGAGGAAGTAAAGTCACAAGGACAAACAGTTGACTTAAGCGTAAATACTGAAAATTATTCTCCTTCTGACCAAAATTTCTTTCCTCACCATGAATCTGTGCAGACCTTTCAAGCAGAAGAGAATGGTAACAAAACACCCAGCCTACCCAAGTTGAAAACTCCCACTTTTAGTAGCCATCGCCACGGAGCGAATCCAGCATTGGCAATGAATCTATTGCAAGAAATTCAGGAAACTGTTGCTGGTTGGCAAACAGAATTGCAAAATATTTTGAAACAAATTCAGGATATTTACTTAGAAGGGCCAATTGTCAATGGCTGGTTAGAATCCAATCCCCCCGAACCAGAACCAGGAGGAACTGCGACACTGCGCCATGCAGAAGTTGACCGCCTGATGAACTACGTAGAAGAAATTTGTGCCACTGGTGGAAAAGTATCTTATCAATCATCTATTACTGGCTATCGCCTCTGTGGTGTAGACGATACTGGTAAAGTTTGGTCGCGTCCATGTCCACCGGATCAGGTTCCCAATGTTAGTATGGCGATCGCTCGTTACCAAAAGTTACGTCAACTGTTAGGGCGCAAGCAATCTTTGGAAACCCGCCTTAGTCAACTGGCGCAAACTCTTGTAGTTTTACACAGTCATATTCAACAAACGTAAAGTTTTAAAGATTATTTCCGAAGAAACTCGGTTGGTAGGTCGGTAACTTTTGGTTTAGATTAACTCTCAGCAGTTATAGCGTTGGATTTAAGATTTTAATCTAAAATCGTTCGACTGAGCGTAGCATTCCGTAGGAAAGCCCCAAATCTCAAATCCAAAATTAAATCTATGCCAGACATCCAAATCTCTGCCATTATCTGTACTCACAATCGAGATACCTATTTAGGGGCTGCAATTGATAGTCTTTTAGCACAGGATTTTGCTGCTGATTTTGAAATTGTGATAGTTGATAATGGATCTATCGATCGCACTCGTGAGGTTGTAGAACAAAGAAGCCACAATCCGCGCCTGAAGTATGTTTTTGAACCCACCATTGGTTTATCTGTCGCCCGTAACACGGGTGCAAAGGTAGCCAGTGGTGATATTCTTGCTTATCTAGATGATGATGCCGTTGCCAGTAAGGGCTGGCTACAAGTTTTATATTCTGCCTATTACAATAATTCTAAGCTAGCGATCGCAGGTGGCAAAGTCACTCTCCTGTGGCCTCCAGGAATTCAACAACCACGGTGGCTATCTCCAGGGCTAGCTGCAAATCTGGGTGCATACGACTTAGGTGACAGTAACATCTACATTGAGCAACCTGGCTCAACACCCAGAGGCTTAAATTACTCTATCCGCCGCAGTTTCCTCGAAGAAATTGGCGGTTTCGATCCCCATCTCGGTCGAGTGGGTAAAAATTTATTATCTAACGAAGAACTGCAAATGACCGAATTTGCTCTACAGCGTGGTTGGCAAGTTGCTTATCTTCCCGAAGCACTCGTCGCTCACAATGTAGCCCCAGAACGCCTCCAACGCTCCTGGTTTTTAAACCGAGGCTGGTGGCAGGGTATCAGTGAATGCTATCGAGAACAACTCGCTGGTAAAGCTGGGATCGCTCAATTACAGCGAGGTAGCGAACGGTTTGTGCGAGGCTTGTATAAGGCTTTACAGTATTTCTCCGATCCAGCAGAACGGTTTGACAAACTGGTGTATGCTTACGGTCAGATTGGTTACTTAAATGCTGCTATTCAGGGTCTTTTATCTACATCAAATAAGAAATAACCAGTAACATAATTTTTACTCAATATGTCATCTAAAATACCAGTTTCAGTACTAATTCCGGCAAAAAATGAACAAGCTAACTTGCCTGCTTGCCTTACTAGCCTCAGCAGAGCAGATGAAATATTTGTAGTAGATTCTCAAAGTACTGACAACAGCATTGAGATTGCTAAAAGTTACGGTGTAAATGTCGTACAATTCAACTTCAATGGACGCTGGCCTAAAAAGAAAAATTGGTCTTTAGATAATTTGCCTTTTCGTAATGAATGGGTGCTAATTGTAGATTGTGATGAGCGCATCACCCCCGAACTTTGGTCAGAAATTGAGCAAGTAATTAAAAATGATGAATATACAGGTTATTATCTCAACCGCCGCGTATTTTTCTTAGGAAAATGGATTCGTTATGGCGGGAAATATCCTGATTGGAATCTACGTTTATTTCAACATAAAAAAGGTCGCTACGAAAATCTAAATACAGAAGATATTCCTAATACTGGTGATAACGAAGTTCACGAACACGTGATTTTGCAAGGGAAAGTTGGGTATCTCAAAAATGATATGCTCCACGAAGACTTCCGCGACCTTTACCACTGGTTAGAACGGCACAACAGATATTCCAACTGGGAAGCCAGGGTTTATTTTAATATTCTTACAGGTAAAGATGATAGTGGTACTATCGGCGCTAATCTATTTGGCGATGCCGTACAACGCAAAAGATTTTTGAAAAAAGTTTGGGTACACCTACCATTTAAACCCGTTTTGCGGTTTGTTTTATTTTATATAATTCAACGCGGTTTTTTAGATGGCAAAGCAGGATATATCTATGCACGTTTACTCAGTCAATATGAATATCAAATTGGCGTTAAACTTTACGAATTACGCAACTGTGGTGGTCACTTAAATACTGCAACTACGCCGAAGGAGGGAGCAGGTGAGCAGGGGAGCAGAGAAGCAGAAGCAAAGCTATTGACCATTGATTCCTGACAATGACTAATGACCAACCTTTCGTAGATTTACGCAAATATGACCAATCTTGGTTTGCCCGGGGGCGTCCAAGTTGGTATGTTTTATTATGGTGGTTTGTACAAGCGATCGCCTTTCCTCTAACTCCTCAACCGTTAAATATTGTACGTTGTGCTTTGCTACGATTATTTGGCGCTCGTATCGGCAAAGGTGTATTAATTCGACCTACAGCCCGATTTACCTACCCCTGGAAAGTTACCATTGGTAACTACAGTTGGATTGGAGATAACGTAGTTTTATATAGCCTCGATCGGATCGAAGTCGGCGAACATTGCGTAGTTTCCCAAAAAAGTTACCTGTGTACTGGTACTCACGATCTCCAAGATCCTGCCTTTGGGTTGAAAACAGCAAGTATCACCATTGAAAATGGTGCATGGGTAGCGGCTGATTGTTTTGTTGGGCCAGGAGTGCAAATCGGGGCTAATGCTGTAATTGGCGCTCGGAGTAGTGTTTTTACTAATATGCCTTCTGGGCAGGTTTGTTGGGGAAGTCCCTGTCACCCCAAAACGGCTCGGCTAAAACTCGATCCCTCCACAACTCCATAGATTTATTTATAGATAAACATAGTAAAGGCGTGCAGCTAGCTGTGCGCCCTTAACTTTTCCATATATATATTTATTTGTTTTTGGAAAGAGAATAAAAGTGCGATCGCTATATAGCTTTTTCTAATAAGAATGAGGTATAGGACTCCTATTTTATTTTTGAACAAGACTCAGTACGGATCTATGCCTTCTTTCCTGTTCCCTGCCCACGCAAGTAAATTCTCCGAATCAAACCGGATTCCTATATATACTTCATCACTTGGAAACCGCTATTTTGTGGAAATAGTTTACTTTTATTTAATTAAATCTTTTTAATTTAAGTCTAAAATTTGTGTGTATCTAAAAAATTGGCAGAAAGTATGGTATCTCAAATCAGCCAAGAGACATTTTAAATAGCAAAATTATTTTTGCTATTCCAACAAGTAGGCGATCGAGTGCCATCTGCCACACATCTTCATCAACTTGCTAAAGCAGGAGTTACGCAAACAATAGCTGAAACCCTGATTTTTAGATAGGAGTAATTTATGAATTGCCCCTACCACCTGTAGTTTTACGTAAGTATTTTAAAGATTTTATTTTCAATAAAAATCAATTATAGAAGTTTTCAAATAAATTTAATAAGAGGCAAGTATGAATGTTAATATAAATGAAAAACCTGTTATTTTAATAGTCGATGATACTCCTGTTAATTTACAAGTATTATTTGATTTTTTAGATTATTACAGCTTTCAAGTTTTAGTATCTGAAGATGGACAAAGTGCCATTCAAATGGCAGAATATGCTTCACCTGACCTGATTTTACTGGATGTATTAATGCCAGGAATTGACGGTTTTGAGACTTGTAGACTTTTGAAAAAAAATACAGCTACTCAAGATATTCCCGTAATATTTATAACTGCCATGAGTGACAAGGTAGATAAAGTTAAAGGTTTGAATATTGGGGCTGTAGATTACATTACCAAACCTTTAGAATCTCAAGAAGTTTTAGCTAGGATAAATACCCATTTACGTTTACGGAACCTCACAAAAAAACTCACAGAGCAAAATAACCGTTTAGAGATCGAAATCTTGGAGCGCCAGCGGGTAGAGGAAAAACTACGATGTCATTCAGATGCATTAGATGAGTGGAACAATCGCTATCAAGCACTAATTCAAGCAAGTGGTCAGATTCTCTACGACTGGCACTTGCATACCAATGAGATTAAATATGATGGCAATGTAGAGCGAATATTAGGTTACTCTATGCCTGAGATGTTGGGAGGTTTGAACCGCTGGTTAGAATTGATTCATTCTGACGATCGCAGCTTTTTTAACAAAGAGATTAACCGGGTTTTATCCACAAAAGAGCGATTCCATCTTGAATTTCGCGTATGTCGTAAAGATGGCACTTATATCACAGTTGAGAACAATGGGTATATCTTTTTAGACTCTACAGGTAAAGTTGCTCGAATGGCGGGCTTTGTAATTGATATTACCGAACAGCAAGCTGCGTTACGCGATCGCAAAGATGCAGAACAGAAAATCCGCGAGCAAGCTGCTTTGCTTAACATCACCACAGACGCGATTATCGTTCAAAATTTGATTAACCAAATTCAATTTTGGAATCAAGGGGCTGAACATCTCTACGGCTGGATGGCAGAAGAAGTAGTGGGCAAGAATGCAAATCAGCTTTTTTATCAAAAGCAAAGTTTTTGGCAATTGAAAAACATCCAGGAAACTTTAGCTGAGAGTGGTGCGTGGCAAGGTGAGTTATATCAAGTCACAAAACAAGGCAAAGAAATCATCGTTGCTAGTCGCTGGACACTAGTAAATGATGATGAGGGGCAAGCCAAATCCATCCTGATTGTCAACTCCGACATCACAGAGAAAAAGCAACTTGAAGCCCAGTTTCTCCGGGCCCAGCGGATGGAGAGTCTTGGCACTCTAGCAAGTGGCATCGCTCATGACCTCAACAATGCACTGACACCGATGATGATGACAGTACAACTTTTAGAGGCAAAGCTGCCGGATGAAAATAGTCAGAAATGGCTGACAATTATGGAAACTAATATTAAACGTGCAGCAGATTTAGTTAAACAAGTGCTATGGTTTTCACGTGGCTCTGTAGGTAACTTTAAAACCTTACAGATACGGAATTCAATTTTAGAAATCGAAAACATTGTTAAGCAAACATTTTCCAGAGCTATTGAAATCCACATTGATGTTCCTGGGCAAAACCTGTGGGATGTCTTTGGTGATGCAACTCAGATACACCAAGTGCTGATGAACCTCTGCATTAATGCTCGTGATGCTATGCCTCATGGCGGTATCCTAAAGATTTCTGCGAAGAATTTCTGGGTTGATAGCCATTATGCCCGGATGAATATTGATGCTAAGGCGGGTTCTTATGTGATGATTACCGTGCGCGATACAGGTATAGGAATTAAAAGAGAAATAATAGATAGAATTTTTGAGCCATTTTTCACAACAAAAGAAGTAGGTAAAGGTACAGGGCTTGGTCTTTCAACAGTCCTTGGCATTATCAAAAGCCACAGCGGTTTTGTGAATGTAGTTAGTGAAGTGGGCAAAGGTACAGAGTTTCAAGTTTGCTTACCCGTAACGCAAACAATCGAAGCAGATAGTAAATTAGCTAGATATCAGGAATTACCAGCAGGGCATGGAGAATTAATTCTCGTTGTTGATGATGAAGATTCAATTCGAGAGGTTACTCAAACCTGGTTAGAACAAAATGCCTATAAAGTTTTAGTGGCTAGTGATGGTATTGATGCGATCGCACTATATACAAAACATCAACAAGAAATTAGTGTGGTGTTAGTTGATATGATGATGCCATCTATGGATGGGCCAACAACTATCAATGTATTGAAAAAAATTAATCCAGATATCAAAATTATTGGTGTTAGTGGATTAGCCTCCAATCATGAAATGATTAAAAACCTTGGTAATAGTGTTAAAACCCTTTTGTCCAAGCCCTACACCTCAAGCGACTTATTAATAAATTTACAGATGGTGATTAGCACAAAGTAGAGTTTGTCATTAGTCATTGGTCATTAGTCATTAGTGAATAACTAATTCCCAATGCCCAAGCAAAATGGTCAGTAGCAGTGGTAATATGTTTTTATGGCTGCTCTAATCCTTGCTATTGATGAACAAACTATTGGATGAAACGCTGTCAATCAAAATTGCTGAACAGATAAACAGCAGAGCTAGCACTCCGTTTGATAATGCTTATAAAGCAGCATTATCTACTGAGGGAGCAAAGTATATTCAGGGATTTTTAGCTTTTGCTGGAAAACCATATAGACCGATCGAACACAGTTGGATTGAGCTAGACGATACCTCTGATGTCCGGATTATCGATCCCACGTTACCTCACCTGAACAAAAATCCTCAAGAAATCTGGTATTTTGCAGCACATAGTTTGACTGTTAAAAAACTGAAAGCCATTATTGAAGAATCAAAAGAAGATTATCCAGAAGACGATCCATTGCCAATTTATGGCGATCCACCTTATGAATATTACGGTGATGTAATGTTGGGTGGTCAAGATTATCTGGCAGCATATCAAGCCGCAGAGGCTAAGTGCAGAGAAATTAACGAACTCAACCCTGAGAGTAACTAATAAAAATGAATTAAATAATTCATAATTCCGACTGATTTAATACGATTTACCATCGCTGCCAAAATATTCCCTATACCCACAAATTTTGTCTCCACGCACATCAAAAGAAACTGCTACCCGATTTCTGTAAGGCTGTCCGAATAAAAGCCCCTCGTCCCGAAACTCAAAGACAGCAGTCGTTTCATTACTAGTAATACGGTCTAGACCAATCAGCTTCAACCCAGGACTAAAGGATTCAGAAACGTACTCGAAAAATTCTCTAGCTCTTTCTTTTCCCACGTTTAAACCGTGGAATTTTGCCATTGGAAACCAAAGGGTGAAATCTTCTGTGAGCATATCTAACAATGCTTCCCACTCTCCTGTTGCCATACCATGCGTTAGACCCTCAAATGCCTGTTGAGCAACTTTTAAAGTATTTTCTGAATTTTGTGTCATTTTACCCTCGCCTGGATATAAACTAATACCGTGTTGCTTAAAATCTCACTACCACTGTGCCACAATTCTGAGTACTGAGGAGATATTCTACAGTGTTAGGTATAGATTTTATGCCTTGAAACTGTGTTGATTCAAGAGCAACTTTGGGTTTATCCGTGTAGAAGAAGTTTAAGAAGCGATCGCGTGTCTCTGTATTATTTATAATAAAGTACAAGAAAGTTTTTTGCGTATTTTGGAGATAAAACCAACCACTACTAAATATCCTCGCATCGGCAAATTTGCAACACAGGTATCAAATACCCCTTTGCTTACACTCAAAAATTAAATTAATCAATTATTTTTACTTTTTCTGTGCTACCATCTGTAGCCATTCAATTAGGGGTCTTAAGGTTCCTGGCAATGCTGACTCACTGACAGTCACTGTATGTTGCTTGCCGTTATCTTCTACTGTTAATTTATATTGAAAGCGATCGCTCTGGGGATTTGGCGAAGTAATTAGTTCCGGTAGCCTAAATAAATCAGCAACTTCCACTAGTTGGGGAAGTGTGGCAGCTTCATGTGGCGGGAGAGTATCTGTATCAACGGTTGTCTTCTTAGTAATTCCAGCAAAGCCACCCGTGCGTTCAAGTGATACCCGCATTTTTTTGCTCTCCGTTGTGTTATTTAGTTGAAATACATACTAAGACTGGGAGATGATACTTCTCAACTCCCAGTTTAACAACAACAAACAACACATCTCAAAAGTTAGAAGTTAAGAGTTAGGAGTTAGAAGTTAAGAAAAAACTCCTAACTCCT